>NZ_AZQX01000368.1:0-9156 GCF_000568385.1 Halomonas sp. BC04 | reverse complement strand
CTGCGCGGCAGCGTCAAGGGGCACACCGCCGTGTGGATCGGCGACGGCAACAACATGTGCCACTCCTGGATCAACGCCGCACGGCAGTTCGATTTCCAGCTCCGCATCTGCTGCCCCGAGGGCTACGAGCCGCGCCAGGACATTGTCGATGCCGCAGGCGATCGCGTCAGCATCCTCCACGATCCGCAGCAGGCTGTGGCCGATGCCCACCTGGTCACAACCGATGTCTGGGCCTCCATGGGCCAGGAGGAGGAGCAGGCCAAGCGTGAAGCGGACTTCGCCGGCTTTCAGGTCAGCGAGGCGCTCCTCGACCGCGCCCGCCAAGACGTGCTTTTCCTGCACTGCCTTCCGGCCCATCGTGGTGAAGAAATCAGCGAGACGCTGCTCGATGACCCCCGCAGCGTGGTATGGCAGGAGGCCGGCAATCGCCTGCATGCCCAGAAGGCCTTGATCGAGTTCCTGCTGCTGGGTCGGGTGGAAGACTGATCGACTTTGCCTGTGCCACCGGCTAGGAGCGGGTGACGCAGGCGGAGGACTCCAGCAACCCTGTCAGCTCATGGATGGGTAGCGGTCGCGAGTAGAGATAGCCTGGTAGGCATGGCAGCCATGGGCCTCCAGCCAGTCGCGATGCGCCTGGGTTTCCACGCCCTCGGCAATGACCTCGAGCCCCAGGTTGCACCCCAGGCTGATGATCGAGGCGGATATCACTTCATTCGACGTATCCTCGAACAGGGTACGAACGAATGACTGGTCGATCTTTAGCTGGTCGAGCGGCAGGCGATTGAGGTAGGAGAGGGAGGAGTAACCGGTGCCGAAGTCGTCCAGCGAAAAGCGCACCCCCATGGCCTGGACGCGCAGCATCGTCTCGCGGACCGCATCGGGCTCTTCCATGAAGAGCGTCTCGGTTAGCTCCAGTTTCAACCGCTCCGGGCGTGCCCCGGTCATCTTGAGTATCGCTTCAAGGTGAGTCACGAAGTCCGGCTGCTGAAACTGCAGCGGGCTGATGTTGACCGCCATGGTCAGTCCGGCGGTTTCCGGGGCACCGGCCCACCTTGCCAATTGTCGGCACGCCGTCTCCAGCACCCAGCCGCCAATGGAAACAATCAGGTAGCTTTCTTCGGCGACCGGGATGAAATCGCCAGGTGGAATCATGCCGTGCACCCGGGTGTTCCCAGCGCAGCAGCGCCTCGACCCCGGTCACCTGCGAATGGCCGTCTACCTGTACCTGGTAGAAAAGCCGCAGTTCGCCGCGGCGAATGGCCTGGCGCAGGTCCGACTCGATCATGGCGCGCCGCACCGCCACCGCCTGCATCACGGGTCGAAGAAGCGCAGCGTGTTGCGTCCCGCCTGCTTCGCCTGATACATGGCCATCTCGGCCTGTTGTAGACACTCGTCAACTCGGCAGGTGCCATCGCCGAGCAGGGTGATGCCGATGCTGCCGGAGAGCAGGTGGCGGTGGTCGCCCAACCAGCAAGGCTGTGTCAGCTTGCCCAGCAGCCTGGTCGCCAGGCGTTCCGCCGCCTGGGACGCGCCGTCGATGGTCTCGCCCAGACCTTCCGCCAGGATCACGAACTCGTCCCCCCCCAATCGTGCCACCAGATCGGCATCGCGGCTGACGGCCTGGATACGCCTGGCCATGAGCTGCAGGAGTTCGTCGCCAAGCTGATGACCCAGGCTGTCATTGATATGCTTGAAGCCATCCAGGTCGATAAACAGCAGGGCGCCCTGCTGGTCGCTATGGTGTGACGCCCCGAGTGCCTGCTCCAGCCTGTCGAGCATCATGCGCCGGTTGGGCAACCCGGTAAGCGGGTCGAAGAAGGCCAGCCGATGCGCCTCCTGCTCGGCCGCCTTGCGGTGCGTCAGGTCGCTGATCGTCGCCACGTAGTGGGTGACCTCCCCCTGTGCATCCTTGACCGCACTGATGGTGACCCACTGGGGATAGGTATCGCCGTTCTTGCGCCTGTTCCAGACCTCGCCCTGCCAGCTACCCTTCGCATGGATGCTGCCCCACATCTCACGATAGAAATCGGCATCGTGACGGCCGGAATTGAGCAGGCGGGGATTCTCGCCCAGCACCTCCTCGGCGCTGTAGCCGGTGATGTGCTCGAAGGTGACATTGACCTTGCGAATGATCCCCTTGCGTCGGTGATGAACATGCCCAGGTGCGTCTCGAATGCCATGGCGGCGATCCGCAACTCCGCCTGCAGGGAGTGGTTGATCTCCCGCAGCGCCTGCTCGCTGCACTGAAGCTCTGCCTCCGTGCGTGAAAGGCGCAGATAGTGGAGCAGGATCAGCAGGCCGAGTGCCGCCGTCAGCAGCCAACCCAGGGTCAGAATCACCACCTGCTGATACCAGGAGGCGAGCACGCTGCGTACGCTGTAGCCCACGACGACCACGATCGGCATGCCCTCGACTCGCCCGATGCCGAAGATCCGGCTGTCCCCGGCCAGTGGCGAGCGAAGGGTAATGGCCCCACTTCGCTCACCGGCAATGAGCTCGGCTACCGCCGGGGCATCGACCTGCATGCCCAGCGCCTGTGTCATGGGCAGGTTCTCCAGATCCGGCCGCCGAGCGATCAGGCGCAGGTTGTCGTCGATAACGGCGATACTCTCACCAGGATCGAGCGTCAGTCGCTGAAGCGCATGGGTGAAGAAGAAGAGATCCAGTCGTGCCGCCGCGACACCGAGGAAAAACCCGTCGGCATCATACATGCGCCTCAGGTAGAGCATGCGATGATCGCCCGACTCCGGATTCCAGTAGCTGTCGGAATGGCTTTGTTCATGGTCCTGGAGAAACCTGCGGATGAAGGCACGCTCCTCCATGTCATGTCCCGGGAACCCGGGGTTCCCCATCGTATAGAGTGTCTCGCCGGTATGACTGATGATCCCGAGGGCATCCAGAAAAGGCAGGCTTTGCTGGCGCTGGGAGACCAGGGATTCAAAGGCCCTGGCGAAGCGTTGATCGATATCGCCATCGATGGACAGCGCAAAGAGGTTGGCCAGGCCGCTCAGCGTGTTGTCGGTGCTGTTGAAGGTACCGGAAGCCCACTCGGCCATCAGCTCAGCCTGTGCCAGCACACGGCCCTGGGCAGCATCCAGCTCACGGTCGTGGCGTTCCTTCAAGGCCCAGACGATGACAAGCAGCACAAGCGCGACCGCCACGGTATAGATCATGGCGGCCTGGAATGCCGACCAGCGCCGCTGCAGAGGTTGATCCCGGGCAGAAGTCATCGCTGGAGAACCTTACAGATCACATCATCTAACGTCATCTCGCACCCAGCTCCTGCTTGAGCAGGAGTTCCACGCGGCGGTTCATGGCCCGCCCCTCTGCGCTGTCATTGCTCTCCAGCGGGCGCGTCTCCGCATAGCCCACCGCCCGCAGTCGCTCGATATCGATGCCCAGTTCGGCGAGGTAGCGCAGGACCGCAATGGCCCGCGCCGACGAGAGTTCCCAGTTGGAGGGGAAGCGTGCCGTCGCGATGGGAATGCTGTCGGTATGCCCCTCCACCGAGACGTCGCCTTCGAAGGCTCCCAGCACCTCACGCAGGCTGCCCAGTACTTCGCGCCCCTGCTCGGTCAGGTCGGCCTGAGCGCTCGAGAACAGCAGATTGTCGTCGATACGCAGCGTGATGCCCTGCTGCCCCTCGGCTACGCTGACGCCCTCGATATCAAGCCCCGGGAAGCGCGGCTGCAGACCCTCATGGCGCGGCTTGAGCCTGAGCCCGCCACCATGCGCGTCGCCGCCTCGGCCTGCGGCGTGATGAATGCTGCGCTTTCGCCGCCGTGTCGGCTGCCCTGGGTGGCCAGGCCGTTGCCGGCCAGCGAGAGCAGTAATACGAACAGAGTGATGAGCAGCGTGAGGACATCGAGATAGCTCATCAGCCAGCCATCACCGTCACCATCCACCGTCGGAGGGTCAAGCATGTCGCGCATGCCACGATCAAGCATTCTGCCCCTTCCCTGCCGCCGGTCCACTGTCCGCCCCACGCGAACGGCTAGACACGATGGGATCGCGGATCTCGTCGTGATAATTGGCCACGAAGGAGTTGAGGGTCTCCTCGATAAAGGAGGGCAGGCGCCGCTTGGTGATCAACGAAATCCCCTCGAAGACCATGTTCATGGCGATGAGGCGCTCCTCGGTGCGTCGCTCGAGCTTCACCGCAATGGGCTTGAACACAAGGTTGGCCAGCAGGATGCCGTAGAATGTCGTAAGCAGGGCGATGGCCATCCGCGGGCCGATGACGTGAAGATCGCCGGCCTCCATGACTTCCAGCATGTTGACCAGCCCTACCAGGGTGCCGATCATGCCGAAGGCCGGTGCATAAGTGGCCATGGTGCGAAATATCTGCGCCTCGGCATGTTCACGGGCCTTTAGGCGGGCGATGCGCCAGCGCAGCAGATCGAAGATCTCGTCCTCCTTGGTATTGGCTATCACCAGTTGGATGCCGGTGCGCAGGAAGGGGTTGCGCGCCTTCTCCAGGGCCTCCTCGACGGCACGAACATCGCCCTTGAACCACAGCCGCGAGATATCGACCAGTTCCTTGATATCGTCCCGGGTATAGGTATTCTCACGCCGAAACACCAGCCCCACCAGGCGCACGACCCTAAGGACTTCCTTCAGCGGATAGCTGATGAAGGTGGCCGCCATGGTGCCGGCCAATACGATGGCAAGTCCGGGAAGGTTAACAAAACTCTGCGGCGACTCGGCGGTGAAGAAGAGTACGCTGACCAGCAGAATGACGCTGGCGAACATACCGATGATGGTTGAAGGGTTCATGCAGGCTCCTGATGGGGCTTCGAGTCTAGGGCATCAATCGGCCGATGGTGCCGCAACTTGAGGTACGACCTGTGCTGAATCCGACCGAACTTGATGTATGTCAAAAATTCTCACGTGCTTCTGAATTGTGCTGAATGAGCCAAGGGTGGAAACGGGGCTCAAGTTTTGTTCGCTGCTGCCGATGAAGCGGGTAACAGGAAGTCCGTGCCCGACAGCAACAGAGACGACAGGAGTACCCATGCACCAATGCGCCGAAAAGGAAGGCCGCTGCATCATCTGCGAGGGACCGCTCCCGTTCGAATTCACCATGGCCTTCCAGCCCATCGTCGACCTTGCGACCGCCCGCGTCACCACCCATGAAGCCCTGGTCCGCGGCCCCGCCGGCGAATCGGCCTATAGCATCCTGTCCCAGGTCACCCCCGACCTGCTCTACCGCTTCGACCAGGCTTGCCGCATCAAGCAATCGAACTCGCCAGCCAGTTGGGCATGACCGAAGACCTGTCGATCAACTTCCTGCCCAATGCCGTCTACGAGCCGCCGCCTGCATCCGGGCCACCCTGGCCATCGCCACCAAGGTGGGCTGGCCGACCGACCGGCTGGTCTTCGAGATCACCGAGACCGAGAAGGTCAGCAGCCAGGCACATCTCCATGGCATCATCGAGGCCTATCGCAGCATGGGATTTACCACTGCCCTGGACGACTTCGGCAATGGCTTCGCCAACCTCGATCTGCTCACCGACCTGCGCCCGGACCGGCTCAAGATCGACCGGGTCCTGGTGGATGGCTGCGACGGCGACCCACGCCGGCAGGCGATCCTCAAGGCCATCGTCGGGCTCGGCAGTGCCCTGGGTATCGGCCTCATCGCCGAAGGCGTGGAAACCCGTGAAGAGGCCCTGTGGCTGGGGCGCAACGGATTGACGCATCAACAAGGCTTCTACTATGCCCGCCCCAGCCTGACGAGCCTGGTTACCGGCCTTGAGCCCCGGCTCGACACCCTGAGACGGGCACTTTAGCGGGGTGACAAGAACCTCGATCGGTCGAATACACGCAGAACGTCGCATCATGACAACATCCTGAGTGAGATGTCGCTCAGCAGGGAGCCCAGCAGCATGCCAGAGCAAGCGGATTTCAATCCTTGCACCATTGCCCTCCACCCGATTCACGACGGGGAACACGCCCATGTGGCGGACCGTCTGGTCTATCGACAAAGCGGCATGGCCGAGTCCGACGACACCATGGCCGCCACTGCCAGGGCGCTTTCCAGTGCGGTTTATGAACTCGGCGACGCCGGCCTGCTGGCGGAACGGACGCTCTTCGTGGATCTGCCCATGATATGGCTCGACCGCCCGGAGCTGCTGCCTACCCCGGCCCCGCGCATGGCCATCGGCATCGCCGATCTCCCGGAGGTGGATGACAGGCTGCTCGAGCGCCTGGACGACATGCGGGAACGGGGCTATCGCATCGTCCTCCCCGCCAGCCTGGTGATGCAGCATCTCGAGGAGATCCTCCCCAGGACCGACATCATTCTGGTGAAGACACCCCAGGAAATCGATGCCAAGACCCGTGAACGGCTTCCTGCGCGCAACATCAAGCTGTTGGTGGAAAACATCCAGGATCGTGAAGAACTCGAGCGTTATCGCGAGATTGGCTGCGCCTACTTCAATGGGCATTATCTGGCTCGCCCCAGCTTCATCGCCTCCCCGCCTCGGGGAAGACACGGCAACCGCGCCGCGCAGATACGCCTGATTCGAGCATTGTACGAGGACGATAGCGACATGCATCGCCTCCAGGAGCTCGTGGTACAGATACCTCACCTTCACGTGGCCGTACTGCGCCGTGCCAACTCGAACTACTACAACCGCGGCGGAAAGGAGATCGACCTGCACCGGGCGATGCAGGTGCTCGGCCTCATCGAGCTAAGGCGACTCATCCTGACACTGACACTCGCCAGCCTCCAGCCTTCCTCACGGATCATCCTGCGCATGGCGCTGATTCGTGCCTT
Source organism: Halomonas sp. BC04 (assembly GCF_000568385.1). NCBI lineage: Bacteria > Pseudomonadati > Pseudomonadota > Gammaproteobacteria > Oceanospirillales > Halomonadaceae > Halomonas > Halomonas sp. BC04. The sequence goes on along the minus strand of NZ_AZQX01000368.1, from coordinate 2,378 downwards.
CATGTGCCGCAACCTCTCGGCCCCCTTCCCTACCCTGGATGCCGAAGACGCCTTTACCACCGGCCTCTTCTCGATGATGGATGCCCTCCTCGAGGAGGACCGCGACACCTTGCTCGCCCAGCTGCCGCTCAACCCGCACATCATTAACGCCGTCAAGGACCGTGCAGGCCCCCTCGGCGCGGTGCTGACGCTCTGCGAGAACCATGAGCGTCAGGTCGAGGAAGCCATCAACGACATGCCGGCCGACCAGCTCCACAGCTGCTACATGGCCGCTCTGGCCAGCGCACGAGCCCTGATGAATGACCTGTGATGCCAGGTCTTGAACGACGCAAGGCCGGCTACTCTTCCTGCTCACCCAGCCGGCTGCGCAGCCGGCTGACCGCCTGGCTGTGGAGCTGGCAGACCCGCGACTCGGTCACGCCCATCACGACACCGATCTCCTTGAGGTTCAGCTCCTCCTGGTAGTAGAGTGCCATCAACAGCTTTTCCCGCTCAGGCAACGCCTCGATCCCTTCCACCAGTTGCTGTCGCTTCTGCTGGTCGATCAATTGCTTGTAGGGCGTATCCAGGGTGGCGTCGGCAACACCGGGTTCCACACCCTCTGCCAGCAACGCCTCGAAGGGCAGCAAATGCCCGCTGTTGGTATCGTTCAACAACTGGCGATAGGTCGACAGGTCCATGTCGAGCTCTGCGGCAATCTCCGTCTCCTCGGCGTGTCGCCCGAGCTGCTGCTCCAGCCGCCTGACGGCCTCATCGACCGCCCTGGCATTGCGTCTCACGCTGCGGGGAAGCCAGTCCCGGCTTCTCAACTCATCCAGCATGGCGCCACGAATGCGCTGGCTGGCGAAGGTGGCGAAACTGGCTCCCTGAGAGGAATCGAAACGCCCCATGGCTTCCAGCAGCCCGACCGTACCCGCCTGGATCAGGTCATCCAGCTCGATACTCGCCGGAAGACGCACCTGCAGGGAGAGCGCCTGACGCCTGACCAGCGGGAGATACTCCGCCAGCATGTCCCCCTGCTCTATCTTGCCTCGTGCTGTGTACATACGCTTGCTCTCGTGGCTGCCAGCCCATTTCAAAGGGTTCTGATTCACTCAAAAGGTTACGCTTGCTTCAGTGCCGTCAACTATCGCAACGCCCACTCTCCCGTCGCCTATCGCCATACGAAGCCGAGGAAGCGCGCTCATGTTCATGGTGGTTCACGATGACCTGCAGCCCCTGCAACGTCATGGCCCGCTGTCCGCGATCCTGCAGCGAAAACTGGAAGTAGAGTGCCGAGTCAGCCGGTATTCCGGCGAATGCCTCGGTGTGCCCCCGCGGCCCTGTCAGCGCCACGCAGCCACCGGCGTGGCAGAGCCGGGCATTCACTTCGGCACCAGGCGGGGGCTGGAACTGCCAGCTTACCCGCCCCATGACCTGGTCCCGGGCCAACTCGGCCGTGGGCGGCACCATGTCCGCGGACTGGGCCTGCCGGTCCGACATGACTACCTGCACTGCCGGGGCACTGGCAACCCAACTGCCCGATGCCTGTGCCAGAGTGGCCACGAGCACGCCTCCCAGCCCCAGCCCCAGCCCCAGCACCAGCACCAGCCTCGTCCACGATCGCTGCATCGGCTTCATCTCGCCAATACCAGYAGCTCGATCCCAAGGTAGCTCGCCGCGGCATGACGCAGATTGCTCAGCAGGCCTTGTCGTCCCACGCCCGGAGGGTGGACCAGGAGCATTCGCTGCGGCCCTCCCTGCTCGGCAACCTGTTTCAGCACTCGATAGGCGCGACGGAACGCCTCCTGGTCGGCATCCACCCAGAGTGCCCAGCGCGACTGCTCGCCGGCAAGCACCGACAGGTGCGGACTACCGGCAGGCAGTGCCACCACCCGCCAGGCATGGGGGTTTCCCACCCACTCGCGACCCTCATTGGCCCAGGACTCAAAGAGCTCATTCACCCTGCCTGTATGATGCGCGCCGTTACCGGGAAGCCCCAGCACCATCAGTGTCGTCTCCCTTTCCGGGCGGGCGTGCCGGTCGCGGGGCCGTGGAAGGCCGAGCCGAGCCGGTGGGTCTCGAGGGGGCGCTGGGCTGCGCCCCTCCCAGGGTCACCAGCATCTCGGCAACGTGATCGGGACACGCCTCCTGGGAGGGTCTTGGCGTGGTGGTCGCCCACTTGCGTAGCCCGGCGGCCTGGTCCATACCCATCTAGCCTGCCTCCCTTTCACCGAGACCCAGATGCCGAATGGCATCTCGTACCATGAACAGTTGCGCAAGGGATTCCAGCAGCGCCACGTCGCGGCGGCGCTGCCTTCCTCCAGCCAGGCCCAGCAGTTCGGCTCGCAGGTCCATGGCCGCCTCGTCCTCGGCCAGGTCCAGGTGCACCGCAACCG
>NZ_AZQX01000367.1:0-5458 GCF_000568385.1 Halomonas sp. BC04 | reverse complement strand
TGGCTAGGTGACAAGGGATAAACAATATGCGCGACAATCAGCCAGTGACACAGCGTGAATACAAGCTGAGCGATCAGCACCTTTTGATCACTCGCACGGATCTGGAGGGGCGAATCACCTATGCCAATGCGGCATTCGTGGAGGTCAGTGGCTTCAGCCATGATGAGCTGATCGGGTCCCACCATAATATGATCCGTCACCCCGATATGCCGGTGGAGGCGTTTGCCGACCTCTGGCAGACCATCAAGCAAGGGGAGACCTGGCAGGGGGTGATCAAGAACCGTCGCAAGGACGGCGATCATTACTGGGTTCAGTCCACCGTTACCCCGATCCTCGAAGAGGGGAAGTGTCAGGGGTACACCTCGGTGCGTGCCAAGGCCGACCCGGCGGCAGCCGAAAAGGCCGCAGGCGATTACGCCCGCCTGCGTGAGGGGCGTGCCAGGCACCTGGCTTTCCGTCAGGGGCAACTGGTGCGGCGGGGTCCTCTTGGTCTCGTCTCCCGCCTCAATCTGCATACCATTCGCGCCAAGCTGGTCATGATGACGCTGGTTCCCGTGCTGCTGCTGCTGCTCAGCGGTGCGGCCGGCGTCTATGGCCTGCAGGTGTCGGGCGATCGGGTGGCACAGCTGAACAACAATGGCGTGCAGGATATCGCCGATCTCCAGCGGATCGATCAGCTGCTGAGCCAGCTCATGATCGACCTGGAGCGTCCGGTGCGCAACCCGCGTGCGCTGCGTCTGGAGCAGATCCATGAGCTCGACGATGAGGTCAATGCCGTTGTCGAGCGCATCGAGGGTTCCTGGCAGAGCTTCCTGGAAGGCGAGGATCCCACCCAGTCGGAGATAGCCACCCTGGATGGCCAGCTCGAGGTCGCGGTGCAGGAGGGCATCCGGCCCACGATGGCCGCCCTTATCGAGGGCAGCGGTTTCGCCGCCTACGAGGCCTTCAACGATGTGCTGCGCGCGGAAGTCGAACTGATCGGGCAAAGCATCAACGTGCTGGTGGAGGACAAGCTGCGCTTTGCCAACGAGCTGGCCGAAGAGGCGGCCCAGGGCCAGGCACTGATGCTCAAGGGGCAGGTCATCGCGGTATCGCTCGGCGTCGCCTTTCTTATCATGCTGGGGCTCTGGACCCTGAGCTCGATTACACGGCCGCTGCGGCGCGCCGTGGACTTCACGCTGCAGGTCGCCTCCGGCAACCTGGCGGTGCGCTCCCCCGAGCAGCGGCGTGACGAAGTCGGGGTGCTGCTCAAGGCGCTCAATACCATGCGCAAGAGTCTCTACACCACGACCCACAGCGTGCAGCAGGGTATTGATGTGGTGACACCGGCATCGCGCTCCATCGCCCGCGGCAACGAGGACCTCTCGGCACGCACCGAGCAGCAGGCCGCCTCGCTGCAGGAAACCGCCTCCAGCATGGAGGAGATGACCACCACGGTGCAGCAGAATACCGACAACGCCCGCCAGGCCAGTGGGCTGGCCCTGGACAATGCCGGACGCGTGCGTGATACCGGGGAGCTGATGCATGGCGTGGTGAAGACCATGGAGCGGATCACCGCCAGTTCCAACAAGATGACCGACATCATCAATGTCATCGACGGGATCGCCTTCCAGACCAATATCCTGGCCCTGAATGCCTCGGTGGAAGCGGCGCGGGCCGGTGAGCAGGGCCGCGGTTTCGCCGTGGTGGCCGGTGAGGTGCGCAGCCTGGCGGGACGCAGCGCGGATGCCGCCAAGGAGATCCGCCAGCTGATCGACGGCTCCTCCAGCGAGATCAAGGAGGGCGCGTCCCAGGTGCAGAAGGCAGAGAGCGCCATGGCGGAAGTGGTGTCCGCTTCCACTCGGGTCAACGACATCATGGGCGAGATCACCGCCGCCTCCGAGGAACAGAGCAGTGGTATCGGCCAGATCAACCAGGCGATCACCGAGATGGACCAGGTGACCCAGCAGAATGCCGAGCGCGTCCAGCAGAGTGCCCGTGCGGCCAGCGACCTGCAGCATCAGGCAGAGCAGCTGGCCCAGGCAATCCGAGTGTTCCGCTTGCGTGGTGCAGGACCTGAAAAGGTCGAGGCGATCGCGTCGGCGCAAGCCGAGGTGAGGGAGCACAGTGCGCGTCCCGATGTGGCCTCCTTGCAGCACGATCCGCGACCGGTGGCGTCGCCACTGGCGAAGCAGGGCAAGGCAGCGTCATCCATGGATGAAGAGTGGGAAACGTTTTGACGACAACAGAGCCAGACTCCGGCGCCGATCCGGGCCAGTGGTCCGGTCTCGGTCAGCTCGAGCGTGATCTGATCCTGACCGACGAGGACTTCGGCCAGATCCGCAAGCTGATCTATCAGCGAGCGGGTATCGTGCTCGCCGAGCACAAGCGCGAGATGGTCTACAGCCGACTCGCCAAGCGCCTTCGTCATCATGGCCTGACTCGTTTCAGCGACTATCTGGCCAGGCTGGCACGCCAGCCCGATGCAAGGGAGTGGGAGGAGTTCACCAACGCCTTGACCACTAACCTCACCGCCTTCTTTCGGGAGATGCACCATTTCCCGCTGCTGGCCGAGCACATTCGCCAGGCCAGTGGGCCGGTGCGCATCTGGAGTGCCGCTGCCTCCTCGGGCGAGGAACCCTATTCGCTTGCCATGACTCTGCTGGAGACTCTTGGCTCGAAGGCCTCCGATGCCCGAGTGGTGGCCACCGACATCGATACGGATGCTCTCGCACGAGCCAGGGCGGGGGTCTATCCCATCGAGCAGGTGCGCAAGCTCGATGAGGCGCGGGTGAAGCGGTTCTTCCAGAAAGGCAAGGGGCGGCATGAAGGGTTCGCCAGGATTCGGCCCGAGGTCTCGTCGCTGGTGGAGTTTCAGTCGATGAACTTGCTGGCGCCCCAGTGGCCGGTCAAGGGCCCCTACGATGCAATCTTCTGTCGTAACGTCATGATCTATTTCGACAAGGAGACCCAGGCGCGAATCCTCGAGCGCTTTGCGCCGCTGCTCAAGCCCAATGGACTGCTGTTTGCCGGGCACTCCGAGAATTTCTCCTATATCAGCAAGGTGTTCCGGCTGAGGGGGCAGACCGTCTACACCCTTGCCAGTCACCGTTGAGTTTTCACTACATTTTCTCGGCCTGCCAACGTTTATCGCCTGAGCGCTAAAGTTCTGGCCGGACAGGCCGATGGTAGACCTATCCAACATTCGTCTTGGGCCGTGTCGAGCGGCCCTTGCCATCAAGGAGGCCTCGTCTTGGGATCGAACAGGATCAAAGTGCTGTGTGTCGATGATTCAGCCCTGATTCGCGACCTGCTGAGCGAGATCATCAACTCCCAGCCGGATATGGAAGTCGTGGCCGTGGCACCAGACCCCTTGGTGGCACGTGATCTCATCAAGCGCCACAACCCCGATGTGCTGACCCTGGACGTGGAAATGCCGCGCATGGACGGCCTCGACTTCCTCGAGCGTCTGATGCGGCTGAGACCCATGCCTGTCCTGATGGTGTCGTCGCTGACCCAGGCTGGCTCCGAAGTCACGCTTCGGGCTCTGGAGCTGGGTGCCGTCGACTTCGTGGCCAAGCCGGCGCTGGGGATTCGCAATGGCATGATGGATTATGCCAACGATATCGCCGAGAAGATCCGGCTGCGGCCAAGTCGCGACCCCGGCAAGCCAGGCGGCCGGAGGCGACTCCAAGACCAACGCTGAAGGCGCCGCTGGTCTCCAGTGAAAAGCTGATCATCATCGGCGCCTCGACGGGCGGTACCGAGGCGATACGCGCCGTGCTGGAGCCGCTGCCGGCCAACAGCCCTGCCATCCTGATCACCCAGCACATGCCGGGCGGCTTCACCCGCTCCTTTGCCGAGCGGCTCGACCGGCTGTGCCAGATATCGGTCAAGGAGGCCAGCGACGGTGAGCGGGTGCTGCCGGGGCATGCCTATATCGCCCCGGGGGACTCCCACCTCAAGCTGGCTCGCAGTGGGGCCAACTATGTGGCTCGGCTGGACGATGGCCCCCCTGTCAACCGCCATCGCCCGTCCGTGGACGTGCTCTTCCATTCCGCCTCGACCCAGGCGGGCCGTAATGCCATCGGTGTGATTCTGACCGGCATGGGCAAGGATGGTGCGGCAGGGCTGCTCGAGATGCGCCAGGCGGGCTCGGCCACGCTGGCCCAGGACGAGGCGAGTTGTGTGGTTTTTGGCATGCCTCGTGAGGCCATCGCCCTGGGTGGGGCAGCCGAGGTGCTCGGCCTTGACGATATACCGGAACGCTTGATGGCCCTGGTGGCGGCTTCCGGCCGGGCCCAGCGGGTCTGACCATAACAATCAAGACTGAAGACGCTAGCGTCAACGAGCGCGAGGAACTGCCGATATGAGTCGATTCATCCGCAACATCAGCATTCACGTATCCGTGATTGCCGCACTTGTCAGCTTTGCCGTCTTGATTGGGCTGGTAGCGCTGCTGTCGGCTCTGTCGGATCGACAGGCGGGCATGACACTGGCCGACCTTGATCGGATCAACGTACAACAGCTCAATGAGATCAACCGCGCCGATGCGCTGCTCAATGCGGCCCGGGTAAGCCTCGAGATCGCTTCCAATCAGGTCATGCTGGGCCGCATGGCCCAGGCCAACGAGCAGCTGGCGCAGGCGTCCAGCCACCTTGATCGTTCCGAGCAGCGACTCGCCAACTTCTCGGCTTCCGTCAAGTCGGAACAGGGTGCGCGCCTTGCGGCCGACGTGGAGTCGAACTTCACCACCGTGCTGGATCTGGTGCGCCAGCAGCATGTTGCTCTCGATGAGCTCAACACGCCTGGGTTCGGTGATCTGCGGGATGAGCTGATCGAGCCGGCAGAGGCCCTGGGCGCCAGCATGGCCGCCTTCGTCGCCCACGGGTTCGATAGCGGTGCAGCGATGGTGGCAGACTTCCAGCGGCAGGCGGATCGCTTCGAGCTGATCAAGCTGGGGGCGCTGCTGCTGGCCGCTGTTGTGCTGCTGCTAGTCTATCTGGGGCTGCGGGCAACGGTCGTTCGCCCCCTGAATTCGGCGGTCCAGCATCTCCAGACCATTTCCAAGGCCGATCTGACCGGAAAGATACCGGAGGGGAGCCATAACGAGATCGGCAAGCTCTTCAACGCCATGCGCAACATGCAGCAGAGCCTGGTACGTATCGTCGGGCAGGTGCGCGACAGCAGCGGCTCGATACATATCGGTACCCGCGAGATTGCCGGTGGTAACGCCGATCTCTCGTCGCGCACCGAACAGCAGGCGGCATCGCTCCAGGAGACGGCGGCGAGCATGGAGGAGATCACCGCGACGGTTCGCCAGAATGCCGACAACGCCCGTCAGGCCAGCGGCCTGGCCCTGGATGCCTCAACGACCGCTGAGCGTGGCGGTGAGGTGGTCGATCGCGTGGTGCAGACCATGGGCGGTATCTCGGCCAGCTCGAAGAAGATCAGTGATATCACCAGCGTCATCGACTCC
>NZ_AZQX01000366.1:0-5531 GCF_000568385.1 Halomonas sp. BC04 | reverse complement strand
CTTCATCACGGCATCGCCTATATCTACCTGGAGTATTTTGGCCTGTCGCCGGCCATGTACCCTGTGGTGTTCGGCGCCAATGTGCTGGTGATCGCGCTCTCCAATCGGGTGAACATTCATCTGCTGGTTCGTCGCTCGCCCCAGCAGAACCTGCATCTCGGCCTCAGCATCCAGTTGATCGCTGCCCTGGGGCTGGCACTGGCGGCGGCCCTGGGGCTTGCCTCGCTTCCCGTCGTCGTACTGCTGGTCATGGTCTATGCCGGGATGATTGGCCTGATCACGCCCAACGCCATGTCGGCACTGCTCGATCACTTCGGCCATATGAGCGCCACGGCGACGGCCATGATGGGCGGGATCAAGTTCGGTTCCGCCGCACTGGCCGGTGTCATGGTCGGTATCTTCGAGATCGAGAGCCTGTGGCCCATGGTGTTGACCATGCTGCTGGCATCGCTGATCGGCAACCTGGGGTTGCGTCGGCTGGCGGGAATGCCGGCCCATGCTTGAGCCGCTGCAGTCATGGCTCGGTCTGGACCTCACGGTCTGGCTGGGTTGTGCCCTGGTGCTGTTGCTGGGGGCCTTCGTGCAACGTGCCACCGGTTTCGGCCTGGCAGTGGTAGGGGCGCCGCTGCTATTGATGCTGGAGCCGCGCCTGGTGCCGGTCATCCTGGTGCTGTTCGGCTTCATGGTATCGCTAATGATGGTCCGTCAGTATCGGCATGAGATCCGTATCAGCGAGATCGGCATGGCGCTGGTGGGGCGGTTGCCCGGCAATGGGCTGGGCCTTTGGCTGCTGCTGACGGCTCCCATGGTCGTGCTCGAGAAGTTGATCGCCGCCAGCGTGCTGTTTGCCGTGGCAGTCACCCTGTTCCGGTTTCGCTTGCCGGTCAATTCGGCAAGCCTGTTCGGGGCCGGGGTATTGTCGGGTGTCTTCGGCACCGTGGCCGCCATCGGCGGGCCTCCCATGGTGCTCCTGTGGCACGGGCTTTCCCCGGATCGGCTGCGTGGCAACCTGGCGGCTTTCTTCATCATCACGTCACTGCTGACCTTGGCGACGCTGGCGTTTGCCGGCCAGGTGCGGCTATGGCATCTGGCGTTGGCGTTGACATTTCTGCCGGCGGTATTCGCCGGCAATGCCCTGGCGGATCGCATCGCCCATCGCCTCGATCGCCGTCTGCTTCAGGGTGCGTCGCTGTCGCTCTGTACCCTGGCCGCGCTCGGCCTGCTGCTCTGATCGAGTGACGGAGCCGTTAACGGTGCAGGGCATGAGCCCGGATGCACTGACGCCATGGTCGGGTTGCGGTAAACTGAGCAATAACTCAGAAACCCGGAATGCGCCTTGATTTCTCTGGAACCCAATAAACTGTTCAAATGCCTGGGTGACGAAACCCGCTTGCTGTTGACCTTGCTGATACTGCGAGAAGGTGAGCTGTGTGTCTGCGAGTTGACCCACGTGCTGGATGAGTCGCAGCCCAAGGTGTCGCGCCACCTGGCTCAGCTGCGTGCCTGTGGTGTGCTCAACGACCGCCGTGATGGCCAGTGGGTCTACTATGGCTTGAAGGCGGAGCTCCCGTCCTGGGCGGTGCAGTCGCTTGAGGCGGCGGCGCAGGGCGAGGTGGAACGCCTGCGGCGGCTGCAGCAGCGCCTCGCCTCCATGGGCAATCGCCCGGAGCGACGCCTGGCCATGTGTTGACCTGTACTTTGGTGGAGAGGGCTGCTGTAGGAGCGCTGGTTCCCATCGCGACTGGCGCCGCAGGCGCCCTGGCGGAGACGGCAACGTCAGTGGTGAATGCCAACGCTGGTAACACCGCCGGGAGGCCTTCGGCCTCCAGTCGTGAGCTGAAGCTTCCTCCGACAAGGTGGCGTGGCACCGCCGGTGGTAAAAGCAGCTGTTGGAGCGCTGCTTTGCATCGCGACTGGCGCCATCAGGCGCCTTGGCGGAGTCCGGCGCGTTGGTGTTCGTTGCGCACACCGGCAACACCGCCGGCGCGATCTGAAGATGCTCCTACAATGCGGTAGTTGCAGACCTTGTTGGAGCGCTCGGTTCGGCGCCCCGACTTTGTGTCGCGTCAGGCGCCTTGGCGGAGGTTGCCCAGGCCAGTGGTCATTGCCATGGCCTTTGGCCAGTGACGATCAATGAGCCTCAGTCATGGAGTTCCACCCAGCGTATGGGATGGTGGTCGATATTCCCATGGTCCGTTGTGGAGCCTGTCTGGACGGAGAGGATCTCCAATTGCCAGGTCACGGTCTTGCCGGCGAGCGGGTGGTTGCCATCCAGCATGGCGCCGCGCTCGGTCAGCTCCACTACCTTGAGGGAGAACTTCCCCCGCTGCCCACCCGGCGTCAGCGTCATGCCGATACGGATCGCCTGACCCGGCGGCAGGTTCTCGCGTACTGCTTCGAAGACCAGCTCAGGTCGGTAGGGGCCGTAGGCCTGCTCCGGCGCCAGGGTCACCGTGACCCGGTCACCCTCCCGCTTGCCGAGCAGGGCTTGCTCCAGTGCCGGTAGCATCTGGCCGCTACCGTGGACATAGCGCAGCGGGCGGCCCGGCGGGGAAGTGGCGATCAACTGGCCGCCCTCTTCGGTCAAGGTGTAAGCAGCTCTGACCTCACTCAAGGCGTGTATCTGCATGCTATGGCTCCCGTGCCAATCCTTCATGAACCCTGCCTGTACGACTCGTCAGCGCCCCTGTACCCGTCCTCCAGTGGCTTTGGCCCGGCCCTCGAAGTATCCACTTCACTGCAGTCCGCACAGATCATCAGATGATCGGCAGTGAGTCCGGCTTGCTCCAGGCGCTGCTGCATTTCACTCAGGATTGCACTCGGTATGAACGCCGTACCGCAACGGCCACAGGACTGAGGGGCAGAGACGACAGCGGCATTCCCGTATTCATTGCCATCATCACTCGCTCGTTTGGCAACCGTTGCCTTGTCGCCATGTGGGGTATGGAAAGGGGACGCTTCCACCGCATGCCGGTCGATCACTGGTTGCAGCCAAGCCAGCTCTCGCTGCAGCTGACGTTGGGTCAATTCCACCAGAAGTCGCCAGAGTCGCTGCTCGGGTCTCGCTTCATCGGCACATTCAACAATCTTCTGATGCAGTCCTTTTACGGCGGGGAGCGTGTAGTCCCGGGTCATGATGTGAAGATCCTGAAGCCAGTAAAACCGTTCCGGCAGGGTCTCTTCACCCATTTCGGTGTCGGCTTCACCTTGTGCTTCCAGTACCTGGCTCATGATCCAGGCATACCATTGCAGGTTCAGGGCGAGGTGGTCGGGCAAGTCGTGGAAGTCATCCCGTTTCGTCAGTTGATGACGAAAGTAGAAGGCTTCGATCATACGGCTGCCTTGACCTGCCGCGGACCCGTCCAGATAGGCCCCCAGATTGAGCGGGGCGGGCGCAGGTGGCATCAGGAACAGCTTGCTGTATCCCACCAGCAGTTGCTGGGATGTGTGAATGTCCGTGAGCGCCTGGCTGAATTCATGCAGCCAGGTGTCGGCGATGGCCGGCAGTTGGGTAGAGAGCTCCTGGAGGTCGGGCAGCAGCCCCTGGTTCAGGTCGTCCAGGGTTACCTGGGTGACCGGGGAGAGGAATGCCTTCGACAGGCAAAGGTAGAGCTCGGCCGGGGCCATCAAGTCGGTGTCCTGGATCATGGCCACTCCATGAGCAGGGCCTGCCCCCAGGGCAGGCCGGTTGATCGAATCGTGATTGTCAGGTTGCCGCTGCCTCGCCCGCGCCAGACGGTTGATCCTCGATTGGCTGGGGTTCAGCCGCTGTCTGATCACGGAACTGCCTTGCATGTCGCCCAGGTTGAAGAATTTCTCGCCCAGGAGGTAAAGCACGAAGAACAGGGACCAGCCGGCAATGGTCAGCGCCCACTCGGTTGCCGAGGGGGTGTAGCTCAGCAGATTGGGCTCCCAGGTACCCCTGAAGAGGGGGACGACCTGCCCACCGACCACGAAGTAGAAGCGTTCGGCAAAGAGCCCCAGGAATACCAGGCCCGAAACCAGCACCTGAATGTCCATGCGGTTGCGCAGCGTGGTGCTCAGCATCAGCACGAAGGGCAGCAGGAGGCCAAGCAGCAGTGCCGCGTTGTACCAGGGCGACGCAAACAGGTATTCGCTCCAGACCAGGCTGATTTCCGGGTTGTTGGTGTACAGGCCGGTGATGGCGCGTGCGGCGATGAACAGCAGGGTGCCGCCGATCAGTGCCGCAAACAGCTTGGGCAGGGCCCCGGTGAGCAGCGCCTGAAGGGCCTGGGGCATGCGCTCACGCTTGAATCCATAGGCCAGGTAGACGAAGAACACCAGGGCGGCGACGCCACTGGTGATGCCGGTAAAGTAGAAGTAGATCGGCAGCAGGGCATCGAACCAGAACGGACGCATGCTCATCATGCCGAAGATCAGCGCCAGGTTGCCGCTGGCCAGCAGGACACCGATAAAGGAGGCGATACCCACCTGCTTGCTGGTCTTGCTGTCCCACTCCCCGCCCTGCAACTTGCTGAATTTCCATAGAATGAACAACAGGTCCAGGGCATAGAATACGCCCATCCAGAACATGGCCGACTGCACCTGCAGGTTGAGCGGGATGGCCCACAGCATGCGGAAGACGTTGCCCAGCTCCAGCGCCAGAACCGCCATGCCGGAAATCAGCACGATGAAGGCGAGGAAGATGCAGCGCTTGGCGATGGGATAATACTGCTTGAAACCGAATACCAGCGGCAGCGAGGCGATCAGCCCCAGCCCCGACGATGCCAGTGCGAAGTAGAGGTAAGTGGCAATCGGCTGTCCCCAGGGCAGGGTAGAGCTGGTGTTGAAGGAGGTGTGGCCGGTACTGGCCAGCTGCATTACGCCGAAGCCCAGGCTCGCCAGGAGTACGATGGCGGCAGCGACCAGGAGGGCCGACCCCAGCTTGCCCTGGAGCGCATTAGGTGAAGTGGAAGTCCTCATGCATCATCCCCCCTGTCTGCTGGTGTAAAGGCCGGCACACTCGCTCCGGCACCCAGGTAATAGACCTGCGGCCGGTTGCCGGTGTGGTCCTTGAGTCGCACGCCATGCTTGTCGCCGATCAGCTGGTTGACCTGGCTCTCGGGATTGTCCAGATCGCCGAAGTAGCGCGCCTTGGGTGCGCAGGTGCGCACACAGGCCGGTACGTACTCCTTCACGGCGGGATTGTCCTCATCGAGATCGGCCACGCCTTCTGGTGCATGCTTCACCTTGTGGTAGCAGAAGGTGCATTTCGATACGACGCCCTTGGCTGAATGCCGATGCCGCGGCTCCAGTCCTCTTCCGGGTTCTGGTAGGGCGGGCTCCACAGCTGGCCGTTCTCGCTCGGGTAGGCCCCGCGGATGTCCGGTTCGATGAGTGGCTTTTCGTCGGAATAGAAACGTACCCCATAGGGGCAGGCGATCATGCAGTACTTGCAGCCGATGCACTTGTTCCAGTCGACGAAGACGATGCCACCGGCATCCGGGTCCTTGTAGGTGGCCCGGGTCGGGCAGACATGCACGCAGGAGGGGTTCTCGCACTGCATGCAG
>NZ_AZQX01000365.1:0-28387 GCF_000568385.1 Halomonas sp. BC04 | reverse complement strand
CATCGAGCCAGCGGTCGATCAGCTGGTGAACGCCACCCCAGCGCTCCCGGCATTCTTGCAATCTTCCAGCATGTCCGCCTCCTTCCCTTGTGAAGCCGGGGCCATTCCGACCCGAAAGGACAGACTCACCCGAGCCAGGCTCGCTGTCAATCCTGGGCCGACAGGAATCCCGGGCAATAATCATTCAAGCAAGAAACTTCAATCTTGAAATTTCATGCTTGAACTATCTCCACGGACGACCTAGTCTCAAGGCAACAATGATAACCGGCGGAAGATCACACCCCATGAGAATTGCCTGTCTCGGCGGGGGCCCGGCAGGGCTCTACTTCGCCATCAGCATGAAGCTGCACGACCCCGCGCATGAGATCGTGGTGCTCGAGCGCAATCGCCCCGACGACACCTTCGGCTGGGGCGTTGTCCTCTCCGACGAGACCCTGGACAACCTGGCGCGCAACGATGCGGTGAGCGCCGAACGCATCCGCGAGCACTTCGCCTACTGGGACGATATCGCGGTGGTCCACGACGGCGTGAAAACCGTCTCCACCGGCCACGGCTTCTGTGGCATCGGTCGTCACAAGCTGCTGGTATTGCTCCAGCAGCGCGCCCGGGAGCTCGGCGTCGAGCTGCGCTTCGAAAGCGACATTCCCGAGGAGCGCATCGATGACCTGCGACGCGAGTTCGATCTGGTGCTGGCCGCCGACGGCCTCAACTCGCGCACCCGGCAGCACTATGCCGAGCACTTCAAGCCCGATATCGAAGTGCGCGCCTGCAAGTTCGTCTGGCTCGGCACCCGCCAGACCTTCAATGACGCCTTCACCTTCCTCTTCGAGAAGACCGAGCACGGCTGGGTATGGGCCCACGCCTACCAGTTCGACGCCGACACCGCGACCTTCATCGTCGAGTGCAGCGAAGCCACCTGGCAGGCCTTCGACTTCGGCGAGCTGAGCCAGCAGGAGTCCATCGCCGTGTGCGAGCGAATCTTCGCCCGCCACCTCGGCGGTCACTCGTTGATGACCAATGCCAACCATATCCGCGGCTCCGCCTGGATCAACTTCCCCCGGGTACTGTGCGAACGCTGGAGCGTCGATAACGTGGTGCTGATGGGCGACGCCGCCGCCACCGCCCACTTCTCCATCGGCTCGGGCACCAAGCTGGCACTGGAGAGCGCCATCGCCCTGGCGGAGTACCTGCACAGCGAGCCCGACATGGCCAGCGCCTTCGCCCGCTACGAGGAGGAGCGCCGCACCGAGGTGCTGCGCCTGCAGTCGGCGGCGCGCAACTCCACCGAGTGGTTCGAGCAGGTGGAGCGCTATCTGGACCTGGACCCGGTGCAGTTCAACTACTCGCTGCTGACCCGCTCCCAGCGCATCAGTCACGAGAACCTGCGCCTGCGCGACCCGGCGTGGCTCGCCAGCGCCGAGCGCTGGTTCCAGGCCCAGGCGGGCAACCCGGAAAGCGACCGGGCGCCGATGTTCGCCCCCTTCACGCTGCGCGACATGACGCTCGCCAACCGAGTGGTGGTCTCGCCCATGGCCCAGTACAAGGCGGTGGACGGCTGCCCCACCGACTGGCACTTCGTGCACTACGCCGAGCGGGCCAAGGGCGGCGCCGGACTGGTCTACACCGAGATGACCTGCGTCTCGCCCCAGGGGCGCATCACCCCGGGCTGCCCCGGTTTCTATGCACCCGAGCACGAGGCGGCCTGGAAGCGACTGTGCGACTTCGTCCACGCCGAGACGTCGGCGAAACTGTGCGCCCAGATCGGCCACTCGGGCCCCAAGGGCTCGACCCAGCTCGGCTGGCAGGAAATGGATGCCCCGCTCCCCGAAGGCAATTGGCCGATCCTGGCCGCCTCCGCCGTGCCCTGGTCCGAGCGTAACCAGGTGCCCAAGGCCATGGACCGCACCGGCATGGAGCGCGTGCGCGACGAATTCGTCGCTGCCGCCGAGATGGCCGAGCGCGCCGGCTTCGACATGCTCGAGGTGCACGCCGCCCACGGCTACCTGCTGTCGTCGTTCATCACCCCGCTGACCAACCGCCGCGACGACGAGTACGGCGGTTCGCTGGAGAACCGCATGCGCTACCCGCTGGAGGTGATCCGCGCGGTGCGCCAGGCGTGGCCGACCCACAAGCCGCTGTCGGTGCGCATCTCGGCCAACGACTGGGTCGGCGACGAGGGCGTCACGCCCTTTGATGCCGTCAAGATCGCCCGCCTGCTCAAGGCCGCCGAGGTGGACATCGTCGACGTCTCCGCCGGGCAGACCTCGACCCGGGCCAAGCCGATGTACGGACGCATGTTCCAGACGCCCTTCTCCGACCGCATCCGCAACGAGACCGGCATGGCCACCATGGCGGTGGGCAACATCTACCAGGCCGACCACGTCAACTCGATCCTGATGGCCGGCCGCGCCGACCTGGTGTGCCTGGCCCGCCCGCACCTGGCCGACCCCTACTGGACCCTGCATGCCGCGGCGGGCCTCGGCGACAGCCAGTGCGACTGGCCGCTGCCCTACGGCCCCGGCCGCGACCAGCTCCAGCGTCTGGCCGAGCGTGGCGAGGGGTGGACATGAACATGAGCGTGGGCCACTTGAACGCCAAGCGGGTGGTCATTACCGGCGGCGGCAGCGGCATCGGTGCCGACATGGCGCTGGCCTTCGCCGAGGCGGGGGCCGAGATCACCATCACCGGGCGGCGAGCCGCAGCGCTCGAAACTATGGCCGAGCGCCACCCTGGCATTTCCCCCGCCGTGGTCGATGTCACCGACGAGGACGCCATGGTGGCGCTGTTCGAACGGCTGGGCGAAGTGGATATCATCATCGCCAATGCCGGGGCCGCCGAGAGCGCGCCACTCTCGCGCACCTCCCTGGCCCAGTGGCAGCGCATGCTCGACGTCAATCTCACCGGCGTTTTCCTGACCCTGCGCGAAGGACTGCGCCACCTCAATGACGGCGGCCGACTGATTGCCGTCTCCTCCACCGCCGGGCTCAAGGGCTACGCCTATGTGGCACCCTACTGCGCCGCCAAGCACGGGGTGATAGGGCTGGTACGTGCACTGGCCCGGGAAACCGCCGGCCGTGACATCACCGTCAACGCGCTCTGCCCCGGCTTCACCGATACGCCACTGCTGGAAGCCAGCATCGCCAGGGTGGTCGACAAGACCGGCCAGAGCGCGGAGCAGGCGCGAACGCATTTTCAGCAGACCAACCCCGGCGGCCGGCTGATCCGGCCCGCGAGGTGACCGCCACGGCCATGTGGCTATGCGGCCCCGACAGCGGCGCCATTACCGGTCAGGCGATCTCGATCTCGGGAGGTGAGGCATGAGTGCCGAATTCCCATCAGTGCAGCCGGCAACGCCTGGTGGCGAGTCTCTGAGCAAGGAGTCCCTTAGCAAGGAGCGCCTGCGGCTATGGCTGCGCATGCTGCGGGTTACCCGCCAGGTCGAGGCGGAGCTGCGCGAACGGTTGCGCCTGGAGTACGACTCCACTCTCCCCCGCTTCGACGTCATGGCGGCACTCTTCCGCGACCCGGAGGGCCTGAAGATGAACGAGCTGTCGAAGCGGCTGCGGGTCTCCAACGGCAACGTCACCGGCATCGTCGAGCGCCTTGTCGAGGATGGCCTGGTCGAGCGCATCGCCATCGCGGGCGACCGCCGCGCCACCCTGGTGCGGCTCACCGCAGCCGGGCGCGCCACCTTCTCCGAGATGGCCGTGGCACACGAAGGCTGGGTCAATGCCCTGCTCGACGGCGTCACCCAAGACGATGCCCACCATATCGGCGAGCTGCTCCACGGCTTGCCGGCCGATACGGGAGAAAGACAATGAAACTGGCTGACCTGACGCCACGACACTTCCTCTGGCGCATGGAGGGCGAGGTCGCCGTCATTCGCCTGAACCGCCCGGAGCGCAAGAATCCGCTCACCTTCGACAGCTACGCCGAGCTGCGGGACACCTTTCGCGACCTGGCCTATGCCGAGGACGTCAAGGCGGTGGTGTTCGCCGCCAACGGCGACAACTTCTGCTCCGGCGGTGATGTCCACGAAATCATCGCACCACTGGTCGATAGCGACATGAAGGAGCTGCTGGCCTTCACCCGCATGACCGGCGACCTGGTCAAGGCGATGATCCACTGCACCAAGCCGGTGATCGCCGCCGTGGATGGCATCTGCGTCGGTGCCGGGGCCATCATCGCCATGGCCTCGGACATCCGCTTCGCCACGCCCCGGGCCAGCACCGCCTTCCTCTTCACCCGCGTGGGCCTGGCCGGCTGCGACATGGGCGCCTGCGCCATGCTGCCGCGGATCATCGGCCAGGGGCGTGCCGCCGACCTGCTCTATAGCGGGCGCAGCATGAGCGCCGAAGAGGGGCACCAGTGGGGCTTCTACAACCGGCTGGTCGAGCCCGAAGCACTGGAGGCCGAAGCCATCGCCTACGCCACCCGCCTGGCCAACGGCCCCACCTTCGCCCACGGCATCACCAAGACCCAGCTCAACCAGGAGTGGTCGATGAGCCTCGACCAGGCCATCGAATCCGAGGCCCAGGCCCAGGCGATCTGCATGCAGACCCGGGACTTCGAGCGTGCCTATCGCGCCTTCGCCGCCAAACAGAAGCCGGTCTTCGAGGGGGATTGATGAGCGACACGAGTTTTCTTCACTGGCCCTTCTTCGAGCCACGCCATCGGGACCTGGCCGAGCGGCTGGAGGGGTGGTGCCGGGCCGAGCTGCCCCGCGACCACGCCGATGTGGATGCCACCTGCATCCGCCTGGTGCGCGACCTGGGCCGGGCGGGCTTCCTCGAGGGTACCGCCGGTGACGCCATCGACGTGCGCAGCCTCTGCCTGATCCGCGAGACCCTGGCCCGCCACGACGGCCTGGCCGACTTCGCCTTCGCCATGCAGGGCCTGGGCACCGGGGCTATCAGCCTGTTCGGCAGCACCGAGCAGAAGGCGTGGCTGGAGAAGACCCGCCGCGGCGAGGCGCTCTCCGCCTTTGCCCTCAGCGAGCCGCGCTCCGGCTCCGACGTGGCCCAGCTCGATACCACCGCCGAGCGCGACGGCGACGGATACCGGCTCAACGGCGAGAAGACCTGGATCTCCAACGGCGGCATCGCCGACTTCTACACGGTGTTCGCCCGTACCGGCGAAGGCCCGGGCGCCAAGGGGCTCTCGGCGTTCCTGGTACCCGCCGACACCCCCGGGCTCGAGATCCGCGAGCGACTGGAGACCATCGCCCCGCACCCCCTGGCGCGGCTTGGCTTCAATGACATGCACCTGCCGGCGAGCGCATTGATCGGCCAGCCCGGCCAGGGCTTTCGCATCGCCATGTCGGTGCTCGATGTCTTCCGCTCCACCGTGGGCGCCGCCGCCCTGGGCTTCGCTCGCCGTGCGCTGGATGAGTCGCTGAACCGTGCCAGGAGCCGCGAGCTGTTCGGCGCCAGCCTGGCCGACCTGCAGATGGTCCAGGGCCACCTGGCCGAGATGGCACTGGATGTGGACGCCGCGGCGCTGCTGGTCTACCGCGCCGCCTGGACCAAGGACATGGGGGCCGCACGGGTCACCCGCGAGGCGGCCATGGCCAAGCTGTTTGCCACCGACCGTGCCCAGGGCGTCATCGACAAGGCGGTACAGCTGCATGGCGGCGACGGCGTGCGCAAGGGCCACATCGTAGAAAGCCTCTACCGCGAGATTCGCGCCCTGCGCATCTACGAGGGCGCCTCTGACGTCCAGAAGATCGTCATCGCGCGCACTACTCTCGCCAATCATCTCGCCGACCATCTCGCTGCCGAGGGCAACCCGACGACACGACAATAACGACGACGAAACGCCAGATACCGTATCCCCTGTCGACGCCGTTGACCGGCGCCGAACAATAACAACACGCTGTACGGAGAATGGTCATGCTGACACCATCGGCACACGCCGATACCTTCGCCCGGGACAACCTGCCGCCGGCGGAGCAGTATCCGGCGCTATTACTCGACGGCTTCGACTACCCCGCCCGTCTCAATGCGGGGGTGGAGCTCTGCGATCGACTGGTCGAGCAAGGGCACGGCGACCGTGTCGCCCTCATCGGCAACGGTCGAAAGCGCACCTATCGTGAACTTGCCGAGTGGACCAATCGCCTGGCCCATGCCCTGGTGGAGGAGCTCGGTGTGCGACCGGGCAACCGGGTGCTGATCCGCTCGGCCAACAACCCGGCCATGGTCGCCTGCTGGCTGGCCGCCACCAAGGCCGGCGCCGTGGTGGTCAATACCATGCCGATGCTGCGTGCCGGCGAGCTGGGGCAGATCGTCGACAAGGCCCAGGTATCGCTGGCCCTGTGCGACAGCCGCCTGCTCGATGAGATGGAAGCCTGTGCGGAAAAGAGCGACTTCCTCCAGCGGGTCGTCGCCTTCGATGGCACCGCCAACCATGATGCCGAACTCGACCGCCTGTCGCTGGACAAGCCCTCCGACTTCGAGGCGGTGGCCACCGCCGCCGACGACGTGGCCCTGCTCAGCTTCACCTCCGGCACCACCGGCAAGCCCAAGGCCACCATGCACTTTCACCGTGACCTGCTGATCATCGCCGACGGCTACGCCAGGGAAGTGCTGCAGGTGACGCCGGAAGACGTCTTCGTCGGCTCGCCGCCGCTAGCCTTCACCTTCGGCCTGGGCGGCCTGGCGATCTTCCCGCTGCGTTTCGGTGCCACGGCGGTACTGCTGGAACGCGCCTCGCCACCCCTCATGCTGGATATCATCCGCGAGCATCGCGCCACCGTGGTGTTCACCGCCCCCACCGCCTACCGCACCATGCTCGCCTCGCCGGAGAGTGGCCGTGAACTGGAGAGCCTGCGCCTGGCGGTCTCGGCCGGAGAAACCCTGCCACCACCGATCTACCATGAGTGGGTCGAAAAGACCGGCACGCCGATCCTCGACGGCATCGGTGCCACGGAGCTGCTGCATATCTTCATCTCCAACCGTCTTGACGATCACCGTCCGGCCTGCACCGGCAAGCCGGTGACGGGTTACGAAGCCCGTGTGGTGGATATCGACATGAACGAACTGCCCCGGGGCGAAGTGGGCCGTCTGGCGGTTCGCGGCCCCACCGGCTGTCGCTACCTGGACGATGCCCGCCAGTCGGGTTATGTCCAGGATGGCTGGAACATCACCGGCGACGCCTTCTATCAGGACGAAGCGGGTTATTTCCACTTCGCTGCCCGTAACGACGACATGATCGTCTCAGCCGGCTACAACATCGCCGGCCCCGAGGTCGAGGCGGCGTTGCTGGCCCATGATCACGTGCAGGAGTGCGCCGTGATCGGCGCACCGAATGGGGACCGTGGGCAGATCGTCGAGGCCTTCGTGGTACTGTCTGACGAGATCGAGCCGGACGAGACTTGCGCGCAACGCCTGCAGGACTTCGTCAAGCAGGCCATTGCGCCCTACAAGTACCCCCGCTCGATCCGTTTCGTCGAGGAACTGCCCAAGACCGCCACCGGAAAGATCCAGCGCTTCCGGTTGCGACAGGAGCACTACCCGAGCGACGGCTAGCCCGGTCCTCGGCGACAGCGAGTAACAAGCAACGAAGGACACAACGAATCAGAGCGCAGCAAGACCAACAACAAGCAATGACGCATAGAGGAATGATCCCCATGAAGACAATTGCCAGCCTCGGCCTCGGCCTGCTGATGACCTCCGCCCTCACGGCGGCCCAGGCCGACGACGTCAAGATCGGCATGATCACCACCCTGTCCGGTGGCGGCTCCCACCTGGGCGTCGATGTCCGTGACGGCTTCATGCTCGCCATCGAGCAGTCGGGCCGGGATGACGTCGAGGTCCTGATCCAGGACGACGCCAACCGCCCCGATCTGGCCAGAAGCCTCTCCGACGAATTCATGCAGCGCGACAACGTCGACATCCTGACCGGGCTCATCTGGTCCAACCTGGCCATGGCGGTGGTACCCGCCGCCGTGCGCCAGGGCACCTTCTACATCTCGCCCAACGCAGGTCCCTCCGCCCTGGCCGGCCGCCAGTGCCACGAGAACTACTTCAACGTCGCCTGGCAGAACGACAACCTGCACGAGGCCATGGGCGCCTACATGAGAGAACAGGGCTTCGAGCGGCCGATCCTGCTGGCCCCCAACTACCCGGCCGGCACCGATGCCCTGGCCGGCTTCAAGCACCGCTATGAAGGCGAGGTGGTCGACGAGATCTATACCCAGATGGGCCAGAACGACTACGCCGCCGAGATCGCCCAGATCCGTGCCAGCGATGCCGACAGCCTGTTCTTCTTCCTGCCCGGCGGGATGGGCATCTCGTTCATGAAGCAGTACGAGAACTCCGGCGTGGAACTGCCGCTGTTCGGTGCCGCCTTCTCCTTCGACGAGATCATCATCCAGGCCGTGGGCAGCGCCGCCATCGGTACCATGAACACCTCCCAGTGGGCCTATGACCTGGACAATGATACCAACCGCGCCTTCGTCGACAGCTTCCGCGAAGCCTATGAGCGCACCCCGACCCTCTACGCCTCCCAGGGTTTCGACACGGCCAACCTGATCCTCAGCGCCCTCGACAAGGCCCACCCGAGTGACCAGGACGCCTTCCGCGAGGCCCTTCGCGAAGCCGACTTCGCCTCGGTGCGCGGCAAGTTCCGCTTCGGTGACAACCACCACCCAATCCAGGACATCTACGTCCGCGAGGTGGTCGAGGGTGACAACGGCCAGCCCACCAACCGCCTCGTCGGCCTGGCCATCGAAGATATCCAGGACGTCTACGCCGCCGACTGCCAGATGTAAGTCACAGGCGCCGGGCCCTTGCGGCCCGGCTTTCCGTCACCTTCTGACACGGGATGCATGACGTGACCGCCACCCTGTTTTTCGAACAGCTGCTAAACGGCCTTCAGCTGGGCACCATGCTGTTTCTCATGGCCAGCGGCCTGACCCTGGTTTTCGGCGTCATGGGGCTGATCAACCTGGCCCACGGCTCCTTCTACATGGTCGGTGCCTACGTCACCGCACTCGCCACCGTCTCGACGGGCTCCTTCCTGGTGGGGCTCTGCGCAGGCGTATTGGCCGCCGCCGCCGTCGGCGCGCTCGTGGAGCTGCTGGTCATCCGCCGCCTCTACCATCGGCCCCACCTCGACCAGGTGCTGGCCACCTTCGCCCTGATCCTGATCTTCTCCGAGGGCACCCGCTGGCTGTTCGGCTCCTCGCCGCTGTGGCTCAGCCCGCCCGAGATGCTGACCGGCTTCGTCACCCTGCCCGGTGGCGTGCGCTACCCGCTCTACCGGCTGGTGATCATCGCCGTGGGCGTCCTGGTCGCCATCGGACTCTACCTGTTGATTTCCCGCACTCGCCTGGGGATGCGTATCCGTGCCGGCGAGAGCGACCGCGAGATGATCGGCGCCCTGGGCGTCAACATCGCCCGGCTCTATACCCTGATCTTTGCCATGGGGGCGGCGCTGGCCGGCCTGGCCGGGGCCATGGTCGGCGCCCTGCAATCGGTCCAGGTGGGCATGGGCGAACCGGTGCTGATCCTCGCCTTCGTGGTGATCGTCATCGGCGGCATCGGCTCGATCAAGGGCGCCCTGTTCGGCGCCATCCTGGTCGGGGTGGTGGATACCATGGGACGCGTCTTCCTGCCGAGCCTGTTCCGCAACTTCATGAGTCCGTCCGAAGCCGCCGGGGTGGGATCCGCCGTGGCCGCCATGCTGGTCTACATCCTCATGGCCCTCATTCTCGCGTTCAAGCCGAAGGGGTTGTTTGCCGCCCATGGATAAGCTCAAGAGTGAAACCACTGCCCTGCCCAGCCTGCCGGCACTGCCAGGCACCTGGTTCGACCGCAAGGGGCTGGTACAGATCGGCCTGCTGGCCCTGCTGTTCCTGGCACCCCTGGCGGCCCACCTGCTGGGCCACATCTACTACGTCAACCTGGCCTCGCGGATCACATTGATCGCCATGGCTGCCGTGGGTCTGAACCTGGCCATCGGCTACGGCGGCATGGTGAGCTTCGGCCACGCCGCCTACTTCGGCCTGGGCGGGTATATCGCCGGCATCAGCGCCTACCACGCCTTCGACTACAGCCTGTTCATGAGCTGGCCCGTGGCCATCCCGGGCAGCGACAGCATGCTGGTGATCTGGTTGGCCGCCACTCTGCTGTGCGGCCTGCTGGCGCTGGCCATCGGCGCGATCTCGTTGCGCACCACGGGGGTCTACTTCATCATGATCACCCTCGCCTTCGCCCAGATGATCTATTACTTTGCCAACTCCTGGCCCACCTACGGCGGCGAGGACGGCCTGCCGATCTATATCCGCAACAGCCTGCCCCTGGTCGATACCAGCCAGCCATGGACCTTCTTCCTGATCGCCTTTTCCGGCCTGCTGCTGGCCATGGCGATCACTTCACGGATGATGAAATCGCGCTTCGGGGCCGCCCTGACCATGGCACGCCTCAACGACACCCGACTGGCCACCGCGGGCATCTCCCCCTACCCCATCCGCCTGGTGGCCTTCGTCATATCGGCCATGATCACCGGCCTGGCCGGGGCGCTCTACGCCGACCTCAACGGCTTCATCAGCCCGACCATGCTGAGCTGGCACATGTCCGGCGAGCTGATGGTGATCGTGATACTCGGCGGCGTGGGCCGGCTCTATGGTCCGCTGGCCGGCGCCATCCTGTTCGTGATGATGGAGACCCTGCTGGGCGGCATGACCGAGTACTGGAAGCTGTTCCTCGGCCTGGTCCTGCTGCTGGTGGTGCTGTTTGCCAAGCATGGCGTCATGGGCTGGCTAGCCGGGAGGGAGCGACATGTCTGAGGTCGTACTGACACTCAACCAGCTGCAGAAGCGCTTCGGGGCGCTGCAGGCCACCCGGGACGTCTCCCTGGAGCTGAAACAGGGCGAGATCCACGCGCTGATCGGCCCCAACGGCGCCGGCAAGTCGACCCTGATCGGCCAGATCGCCGGCAACCTGAAACCCGATGCCGGCAGTGTCCACCTGGCGGGTCAGGAGATCACTGCCCTGAGCGTCGCTCAGCGAGCCCGCCTGGGCCTGGGCCGCAGTTTCCAGGTCTCCTCCCTGGCCGAACCCCTGTCGGTGCTGCGCAACGTGATGATCGCGGTCCAGGCGCTGCAAGGCCACAGCTTCCGCTTCTGGAAACCGGTACATCGCGACGAAAGCCTGCTGGGACCGGCACGTGAGGCGCTGGAGCGCATGCAGCTCGGTCATCGCGCCGACACCCCGGTATCCGAGCTATCCCACGGCGAGCGCCGCCAGGTGGAGGTCGCCTGCGCCCTGGCACTCAAGCCCCGCGCCCTGCTGCTCGACGAGCCCATGGCAGGCCTGGGGCCGGAGGGCACCGCGCATCTCACCAACCTGCTGGAGGCACTCAAGCGGGAGGTGCCGATCCTGCTGATCGAGCACGACATGGACGCGGTGTTCCGGCTCGCCGACCGCATCTCGGTACTGGTTGCCGGCAGCGTGATTGCCCAAGGCGGTAGCGACGAGATCCGACGCAACCCCGACGTGCGCGAAGCCTACCTGGGAGACTGAGATGCTTACCGTTACCGATATCCAGACCTTCTACGGCCCTTCACAGGCCCTGTTCGGCGTCAATCTCTCGGTCAAGGCCGGCGAGCTGGTCGCCCTGATGGGCCGCAACGGCATGGGCAAGACCACCACCATCCGTTCCATCTTCGGCCTCACCCCGGCCCGCAGCGGCAGCATCGAGTTCGAGTCGAAGGACCTGCGACGACTGCCCGCCTACCGTATCGCCCAGGCCGGGCTGGGCCTGGTGCCCGAGGGAAGGCGCTGCTTTCCCAACCTCTCGGTACGCGAAAACCTCGTGGTGACCGCACGGCCGGGCTACTGGAGCCTGGCCGGTGTGGAAGACCTCTTTCCCCGGCTTGCCGAACGGCGACATCAGATGGCCAGCACCCTGTCCGGCGGCGAGCAGCAGATGCTCGCCATCGGCCGGGCCCTGATGACCAACCCGCGCCTGCTGGTACTGGATGAGGCCACCGAAGGCCTCGCCCCGGTGATACGCCAGGAGATCTGGTCGGCTATACGCCTGCTCAAGAAAGAGGGGCAGTCGACACTGATCGTCGACAAGTCGCTCTCCGAACTGCTGCCGCTGGCCGACCAGTGCGTCATCCTCGAGAAGGGGCGCACCGCCTGGACGGGCCAGCCGGATGCGCTGGATGACGATATCCGCGACCGCTACCTGGGTGTCTGAGGAGACGAGCCAATGCCATTCACCACCCTGCGCAAGGTGCGCTTCCAGCACTGCGACCCGGCGGGTATCGTTTTCTACCCGCGCTATTTCGAACTGCTCAATTCCGTGGTCGAGGACTGGTTCGCCGAGGTGGTCGGACACGACTTCAACCAGCTGCATGTCGCATCACGTACCGGCGTGCCCACGGCCAGCCTCACCACGGACTTCCACGCCCCCAGCCGGCTGGGCGAGACCCTCAGCCTTGAACTGGCCGTACGCCATGTCGGCCGCACCAGCCTGGCCCTGCGCATGACGGCCCACTGCGGCAACCAGCCACGACTCACCTGCGACTCCACCCTGGTCCTCGTCGACCTGGACAGCGGCCGCCCCCTGGCCTGGCCAGAGGCCATGCGCCGCCACTTTGTCATCGACTGCCCACAAGGATTGACCCATGAATGATGCCCCCGTACACCAGCAGCTCCACCCGACAAACTGGAAGGCCGCCGTGGGCTATGCCAACGGCATCATGGCGACCGGCCGTACCATCTTCGTCGGCGGCCAGATCGGATGGAACGGCGACCAGGTCTTCGAGAGCAATGACTTCGTGGACCAGATTCACCAGGCGCTGACCAATATCGTCAGCGTCTTGCAGGAGGCGGGAGCTGGCCCGCAGCATGTGGTACGTATCACCTGGTACGTCACCGACAAGCGGGAGTATCTGGCCCGGCTCAAGGAGGTGGGCGCCGCCTACCGTGAAGTCATGGGCAAGCACTTCCCCGCCATGACCATGGTCCAGGTCGCCGACCTGATCGAGGACCGTGCCAAGGTCGAGATCGAAGCGACTGCGGTGCTGCCCGACAGTCAGTGATGACAGCCGCATATCCACTCGACGAAGCGCCCACCGGGGCGGTAGTGATCGAGTATGGAGAAGTGGTCATCGGCTTCCAGGGTATCGGCGCTGACGTCGATGCCCTGGCCACGCAGGTGTTCGGCATGGGTCAGCATCTGCCGTTCGAATTCGCTGGACTCCTTGCCACCGGCCACCAGGGACACCCTGGCCGGTACCCGGCAGGGCTGGAACAGCGGACTGTAGTCAGCGACGTCGCGCCCGGTGAGCTGGAGCTTGGGCTGCAGCCATGACCAGGGGAAGGGGCGCAGGTCATAGAGACCGCTGATCGACAGTGCGCCACGGATCAGGTCGTTGGGCAGGCCGTAGTCACCCTCCCAATCGGTGGCCAGCAGCATGCCGCAGAGGTGGCCACCCGCGGAGTGCCCGGAAACGCTCAGCCGATGGGGGTCGATGCCCAGCGACTCGCCCTGGCGATGCAGCCAGGCCACCGCCGCCCGGCTCTGGCGCACCAGTTCACCGAACGGCACGGCGGGACAGAGCGCATAGTTGACCACCGCTACCGTGACGCCGGCCTCCACCAGGCCGTCGACGATAAAGCCGAACTCCTTGTGGCTCAGCGAGCGCCAGTAGCCGCCGTGGATGAAGAGGTGTAACGGTGGTGGGGGGCTGCCCGCCGGGAAGTCGCCGTCGGCATGGTAGATATCCATGCATTCGGCAAGGGTCGGGCCATAGGCCACATCCCGGGATACCCGATAGCGCGCACGTGAGGCGTCACTTCTCTCGCGCCACGCTGCCAGCAGCGTCGGCATCGCGAGCGGATCCCGGCCCCGCGAGGGGTCATACTCGCGGTCGATCTCCTCCTGGGTGGCAAAGGCCCGATAGAGCATCGCTCGGCTCCTGTTGTTGTTATTCGTGTGTTATTCGTCTCGTTCATCGACCTCGTCAGGCTGGCGGCATCACACCAGGAGCCTGTCGGACTTGACCGATCGTCGCGAGAGATTCGGATTTCGAGACAAGTTTATCGATCTGATGAGGCGAATAGCCCGCTATTTAACGAAACAGATCGAATGAAATTGGCCGGAAGACCGGATCTCGCAGTAGATCAGCGTTAAGTCCGAGAGGCTCCTATGGCGGCCCGCCTTTCCCGAAATGCCGACAGCACCATGCCCAGCGGCGCCAGTGCCAGGACCAGGAAACCGATCAGCGTCCAGCCGGGCAGCGAGATGCCCATGAGCAGGAAGTCGATCTCGGCGCACTCGCCGGAACCCGAGAACACCATGGCCATCACGTCGCGAAGCGGCAGGACATCCATCATGTAGTCGAGCCCCGGGCCGCAGCTCGGCACCTGATCCGGCGGCAGCGACTGCAGCCAGAGATGGCGCCAGGCCACCGCAATGCCGCCGATCACCGCGGCCAGCGAGAGTCCGCCGTACGCCAAGGCGCCCATGCGTCCTCGCGGGTTATGGACGGCGGCGACGAGAAACACCGCCGCCGCCGCCAGCACCGCAACACGCTGGAAGATACAGAGCGGACAGGGCTCCAGTCCGGCAATGTGTTCGAGTCCCAACGCCACCAGCATCATCAATGCACAGAAGGCCAGGCCGGCCAGGCTCCAGTAACGCACGCTCAGCCGCTGCAGTGTCGCGGACATCAGCCTTCCCTCCGGCTTTCCGCCACCGCGGCGCGGGGCTCGCGGGCACTGTCGAAGTAGTGGCTCAGAAAGGTATCGAAGTCCTCGACATCGGCGGCTTCGATATCGCCCTGCTGCTGGTGCGAGGTCTCCACCAATTGAGCGAAGAGTGCCTCCCGTGCCGGGTCCATGGGCTCGGCACGCAGCCGGGCGGCCTGCTCCCTTGCCAGGGCGAGAATGACATCGACGAACTCCTCGCCGCTCTCCTCGAGCCTGCTCAGCAGCTTGCCGGAAGGGGTCAAGGCGGGGTCGGAGAGGCTCGCCACCTGTGCCTCCAGGACATCGCGGTGTGGCGAGCCCTCCTCCAACTGGTCGAGCAGCTCGGCCACCTGCTCCATCTCCTTGCAGATATCCCCGCCCCAGTCGGCCACCGAGCGAAGCTGGCCATCGTGTTCCAGGCGCAGCTCGGGGTCGCGCCCACGCTCCACCACCCGCTGCCGATTGTCGTCGAGCCGGTCGCACTCCTCATCGGAAATCCAGGGACTCTCGGCGAGAAGGCACCACATCAGGAAGGTGTCGAGGAAACGCAGGCGGGGCTCGTCGATACCCAGGGCCAGAGTGGGGTCGAGGTCGAGACAGCGCACCTCGATGTACTCCACGCCGCGTGCCTCCAGCGCCTGACTGGGGGTCTCGTTTTGGCGAGTCACCCGCTTGGGGCGAATATCACTGTAGTACTCGTTCTCGATCTGCAGGATATTGGCATTGAGCTGTTGCCACTCACCGTTCTCCTGCACCCCAAGGGCTGCATAGGCCGGCCAGGGCGTGGAGATGGCGTGGCGCAGGGTACCCACATAGTTGGACAGGGAATTGAAGCAGATCTTCAACTGCGCCTGCACCTTGTTCTGGTAACCCAGGTCCGACATGCGCAGGCTGGTGGCATAAGGCGAGACCAGGGTGTCGCGTCCATGGGCCTGAAGCTTGTCGGGAATCCTGCCGTCGGGGAGGAAGCTGCGATCCAGCGCCGGCGATGCACCGAACAGGTAGAGCAACAGCCAGCTGTGGCGCCGGAAATTGCGGATCAGGCCGAAATAGCGGCTGGAGCGATAGTCGTTCATGGGGGTGTCCGCTGCCCCATCCCGCTGCCGCAGCACCTCCCACAGCTCGTTGGGCAACGAGACATTGTAGTGAATGCCCGCGATCGACTGCATGATCCGGCCATAGCGCACGTCCAGCCCCTTGCGGTAGACGTGCTTCATGGTGCCCACATTGGAGCTGCCGTAATCGGCGATGGTCACGCTGTCGTTGCCATCGAGGCGCGACGGCATGCTGGCCGGCCAGATCATCTCATCGCCCAGGTGGCGATAGCTGAAGCGGTGCAGGTCGGCCAGGAAAGCCATGGCATCGCCCGGTCGGCAATACACCGGCGTGATGTACTCCAGCAGCGCTTCGGAATAGTCGGTGGTGATATAGGGGTGGGTCAACTTGGAGCCCAGCGCCCGGGGGTGCGGTGTGCCGGCAATACGTCCCCGGGCATCGACGCGCAGCCCCTCCTTCTCGATGCCCCGAAGCAGGCGACTGAAACGCCCCTGTGCGGCGAGAGCGGAAAGGTGTGAAACGGTGGCGGTATAAGAATCAGACAAGGCATTGACCCCATGTCACGGAAGCCTGATGCAGGTTCCCCGGTCGAAGCGTACCGGCCGCCGGGAGCGGCCGACAATGGGCAAACAGTTGAAGACGAGAGTATGGCGTCAGCCGTGCAGGTTCAAGACTTGCCCTTCTTTGCCTTGAGCAGCGCAGCACCCAGGGCACCTACCGGACTGGCCGGTTGGCTCTGCCCGGTGGCGCCGCTCCTGCGCGCCGGCTTGCCCTGGTTCTGATCCTGGCGCTCGCGACCGCCACCCCGGCGCGGCTTGCCGCCCGCCTCCTCTCCCGGCTGGTCATCCAGGCGCATGGTGAGACCGATGCGGGCACGCTCGAGGTCCACGCTCATCACCTTGACCTTGACGATATCCCCGGCCTTGACCACGGTGCGCGGGTCGTCGACGAACTTGTCCGACAGGGCCGAGATGTGCACCAGTCCGTCCTGGTGCACGCCGATATCGACGAAGGCCCCGAAGTGGGTCACGTTGGTGACGGTACCCTCGAGAATCATGCCCGGCTCCAGGTCCTTGAGCGTTTCCACCCCTTCCCTGAATTCGGCGGCCTTGAACTCGGGCCGGGGATCACGGCCCGGCTTATCGAGTTCCTTGAGGATATCGCTGACGGTGGGGACACCGAACCGCTCGTCGGCGAATTCGGCGGGCTTGACCGCCTTGAGGGTGGCGCTGTCGCCGATCAGGCTGGACAGCTCCCGGCCGCTGCGCTTGGCGATGCGCTCCACCAGCGGGTAGGCCTCGGGATGCACCGCGCTGGCGTCGAGGGGGTTGTCGCCGTCCATGATGCGCAGGAAACCGGCGCACTGCTCGAAGGTCTTGGGGCCCAGGCGGCTCACGTCGAGGAGCTGCCGGCGGCTGACGAAGGCACCCTCGGCATTGCGCTTGGCGACGATATTCTCGGCCAGCGCCGGGTTGAGGCCGGCAACCCGGGAGAGCAGGGCACTGGATGCGGTGTTGAGATCCACGCCGACGGCATTCACACAGTCCTCGATGACGGTTTCCAGGCTACGGGAGAGCTGCAGCTGGGACACATCGTGCTGGTACTGCCCCACGCCGATCGCCTTGGGCTCGATCTTGACCAGCTCGGCCAGCGGGTCCTGCAGGCGCCGCGCGATGGAGACCGCCCCGCGGATAGTGACATCAAGGTCGGGCAGCTCCTTGGAAGCGTACTCCGAGGCGGAATAGACCGAGGCACCGGCTTCGCTGACCATCACCTTGGCCAGTGCACGCTTGCTGGCCCCCGGTCGTGATGCACACAGCTTGAGAAGATCTCCGGCGAGCCGGTCGGTCTCACGGCTGGCGGTGCCGTTGCCCACCGCGATCAGCGCCACGTCATGGCGTTCCACCAGCCTGACCAGCTCGGCCAGGGAGGCGTCCCAGGCGTTGCGGGGCGCATGGGGGTAGATGGTGGCGTGCTCGAGGAACTGGCCCGTCGCGTCCACCACGGCCACCTTGCAGCCGGTGCGCAGCCCCGGGTCGATGGCCAGGGTCGCCTTCTGCCCGGCCGGTGCGGCCAGCAACAAATCCTTGAGATTGGCGGCAAAGACACCGATGGCGGCGAGTTCGGCGCTCTCCCGCAGCCGTCCCATCAGTTCCGTTTCCAGGTGGGTGTAGAGCTTGACCCGCCAGGTCCAGCGCACCACGTCGGCGAGCCACTTGTCGGCGGCACGCCCCTCATCGCGGATATTGAAGTGGCGGGCGATGGCGACCTGGGCCGGGTGAATCGGCGCCTCGTCTTCGCCGGGCAGGCGAATCGCCAGGGTCAACACCCCTTCGTTGCGGCCGCGGAACATGGCCAGTGCCCGATGCGACGGCACCTTGGCCAGCTTCTCGTCATGCTCGAAGTAGTCGGAGAACTTGGCGCCCTCACGCTCCTTGCCCTCCAGCACCCTGGCGCTTAGCTCGCCCTCGCTCCAGAGGCGCTCGCGCAGGCGCCCGACCAGCTCGGGGTCCTCGGCAAAGCGCTCCATCAGGATCTGCCGCGCACCGTCCAGCGCCGCCTTGGCATCCTCCACGGCGGGAATATCACCCTCGGCAGGACGCAGGTAGCGGCCGGCTTCGGTCTCCGGATCCAGGGTCGGATCGGCGAACAGGGCATCGGCCAGCGGCTCGAGCCCAGCCTCACGGGCGATCTGCGCCTTGGTCCGGCGCTTCTTCTTGTACGGCAGGTAGAGATCTTCCAGGCGCTGCTTGGTGTCGGCTGCCTGGATCTGTGCCGCCAAGGCATCGGTCAGCTTGCCCTGCTCCTCGATGGCGGCGAGCACGGTGCCGCGGCGCTCCTCGAGTTCACGCAGGTAACGCAGGCGCTCGTCGAGCTGGCGCAGCTGGGTATCATCGAGGCCACCGGTGACCTCCTTGCGGTACCGTGAGATGAAGGGCACGGTGGCCCCGCCGTCGAGCAGCTCCACCGTGGCCGATACCTGCTGCGGTCGAACGGCGAGCTCTTCGGCGAGGCGTGAAATGATTCGAGTCGTGGCGTCCATGACATCCTTGATGTAGCAACAGCAAAAGATCGCGCCAAGTTACCATAAACGCCACGCGCTCGCCGCTGCCAACATCAGCGCCGGATGCCACCTCCCCGGTTGTGGAGAGCCTGGCCCAGTACATCATCGAGGGGTTCAGGCTGTAGCGGGAGCAAACGTCAATGCCAGGCCGTTGTTACACCAGCGCAAGCCGGTGGGTTCGGGTCCGTCGCTGAAGACATGTCCCTGATGGCCGTGGCAGCGGGCGCAGTGGTATTCGGTTCGCGGCCAGATCATGCTGAAGTCGAGCTGGGTCAGCAGATGACCCTCGACGTGCTCGAAGAAGCTCGGCCAGCCGGTGCCGGAATCGTATTTCATGGCGCTGGTGAACAGCAGCAAATCACAGCCGGCGCAGTGGTACTCCCCGTCACGCCACTCGCTGTCCAGAGGACTGGAGAATGGCGGCTCGGTGCCGTGGTCGCGCAGGATGTCGTACTGCTCCGCCGTGAGTCGCTCACGCCACTCCTCGTCGGAAAGCTCCAGCCGCTCGAGCCCAGGGGCGGGTTCGAGGTTGAGGCGGGGAAACCCCCAGGTGACCCCCGGGAATAACCCCACCGCACCGGTAGCGCAGGTCAGTCCCAGAAAATGACGTCGTTTCATGACGGCTCTCCATCGTTGATGTCACTCGCTCCTGCTTGCCCTGGCCCACAGACGGGACGCACAACGAAACGGGGAAGGGCGAATGCCCTTCCCCGTTCAGACAACCGGTACCACGGCGGGTTCGCTTCAGGTCAGGCTGGGCCCGGCCTTGACGATGGCGTCACTGACACCCTCGAACTTCTTGAAGTTGTCCACGAACTTGGCTGCCAGATCACGCAGGTTACGGTCATAGGCGGAAGGGTCTTCCCAGGTCTCGCGCGGATCGAGCAGACGCGACTCGACGCCAGGCACCGACACCGGCACGTCAAGATTGAGCCCTTCGATGCGCCGGGTATCGATATCGCGCAGCACGCCGGACTGGATGGCGCTGATGATGGCGCGGGTGGTCGGGATCGAGAACCGCGCACCACCCTCGCCATAGGCGCCGCCGGTCCAGCCGGTATTGACCAGATAGACCTGGGCGTCCTTGGCCTCGACGCGCTTGATCAGCAGGTCGGCGTATACACGTGCCGGGCGCGGGAAGAAGGGGGCACCGAAGCAGGTGGAGAATGTCGCCTCGAGGCCGGCGGAGGAGCCCATCTCGGTGGAGCCCACCTTGGCGGTATAGCCGGAGAGGAAGTGGTACGCCGCAGCCTCCTTCGAGAGCACGGAGACCGGCGGCAGAACGCCGGACATGTCGCAGGTCAGGAAGATGATGGCGTTGGGCTCACCCGCACGATTCTCCGGCACGCGCTTGCTCACATGCTCCAGCGGATAGGCGGCGCGGGAGTTCTGGGTGAGACTGTCGTCGGTGTAGTCGGGTTCGCGACGATCATCGAGCACCACGTTTTCCAGCACGGTGCCGAACTTGATGGCATCCCAGATTACCGGCTCGTTCTTGGCCGAAAGATCGATGCACTTGGCGTAGCAGCCGCCCTCGATGTTGAACACGGTGCCCGGGCCCCAGCCATGTTCGTCGTCGCCGATCAGGTAGCGTGCCGGATCCGCCGAGAGCGTGGTCTTGCCGGTACCCGATAGGCCAAAGAACAGGGTGGTCTCGCCATCCTCGCCGACGTTGGCCGAGCAGTGCATGGGCAGTACATCGGAGGCCGGCAACAGGAAGTTCTGAACCGAGAACATCGCTTTTTTCATTTCGCCGGCATAGCGCATGCCGGCGATCAGCACCTTCTTCTGGGCGAAGTTGATGATCACGCAGCCATCGGAATTGGTGCCGTCACGGCTCGGGTCACAGGCGAAGTGCGGCGCGTTGAGGATGCTCCACTCGTCCTTGATGGACGGGTTGTAGGCTTCCGGGCGCACGAACATGGTACGACCGAAGAGGTTGTGCCAGGCCGTTTCGGTGGTCACGCGCACCGGCAGGTAATGGGTTGGATCACTGCCCACATGCAGCTCGGACACGAAGCACTCGCCGCCAGTCAGATACGCCTCGACACGCTCCCACAGCGCATCGAAATGCTCGGCCGGGAAGGGACGGTTGACGCTGCCCCAGTCGACCTGGGAACTGGTCGAAGGCTCGTCGACGATGAAGCGATCCTTGGGGGAGCGACCGGTACGCTCGCCGGTGTTCACCACCAGGGCACCGTTGGCAGCCAGGCGGCCTTCGCCACGCGCCACTGACCGTTCGATGAGCTCGGCGCTGCTGAGATTGACGTGTGCTTGAGGAGCGGCTTGGGATGTGGTCATGTCATTTCCTGGGCCTTGCGGCCGGTTCTCTCTCGTGGGCCAGGCGTCCATAACGCCCTTTGCTATGAGGTGTCCGATCGTCCGTGCGGATGTATCCCGTCTTGTCTCGAGCCGATCGGCCTTAAGGCGGGCGCCATTATGGCAAAAAGGTAGCCCGCAGGAAACGCTGCCGTTAGCCGAAGTTCTTGTAGTTTTACTACTACATCAACACCATATCGCAGCAGGTTGAACCTTATCGCATTTGTGCCATGCAGCATTCGTTACACAAGGTTTCTTGTAGTGGAATGCCGCCATGAAATACCCCCTGGACGCGACGCTCAGTGCAGCGTTCGCCCCTCTCCACCCGGCTCCGACAACAGCGCCTCCACCTCGACCTCACCGAAGCGGTAATGGGTATGACAGAAGTGACACTGGGTTTCGATTTCGCCCTGCTCGGCCAGCACCTCGCGCAATTCCCCCTCGCCAAGGCTCAGCAGTGCCTCCCCGATGCGGGCACGTGAGCAGGTACAGCCGAAGCGCAACGGCTTGGGTTCGAAGACACGCACCGTCTCTTCATGATAGAGCCGATACAGCACCTCGCGCTGATCGAGCCCCAGGAGTTCGTCGCTACGCAGGGTCCGGGCCAGGTGCACGCTGCGCTCCCAGGCATCGTCATCCTGATTCATCGACTCGTCGGGCAGGCGCTGCAGCAGCAGTCCACCGGTGCGCGTTCCATCCGACGTGAGCCGCAGGAAGGTGGGCAACTGCTCGGACTGGGAAAAATAGGCTTCCAGGCACTCAGCCAGCGTATCGTGCTCCAGCGCCACGATGCCCTGGTAGCGATTGCCCTCCTTCGGATCCAGGGTGATCACGATATGGCCATCGCCGACCAGGTCACGAAAGCCCTGAGCGTCATCAGGCAGGTCGGTGCCGTCGGCCAGGCGTGCTATGGCGCGCAGCTCGCCGCCGGGGTTGGACTCGGCCATCAGCAGCGACAGCGCGCCCTGGCCACGCACCTCGATACTGAGAATACCGTCGAGCTTGACGGTATCGGTCAGCAGGGCAACGGCCGACAGCAGCTCACCCAGCAGTCGATTGATCGCTGGTGGATAACCGTGGCGGTCGAGCACATCACCATAGGCGCGCTCGAGGGTGACGATCTCGCCGCGCACATTGGTGCGCTCAAAGAGAAAACGCTGTATCTGGTCGCTCATGACTCACTGTCTCGTAGATGGGCTCGATCAATCGTCGTGCTGACGCTGGAAGCGGTGGATGTCCCGACGCTGCTTCTTGTCGGGCCGGCGCAGAGGATGCTGCATGGCCTGGTTGGTGAGTCTTCGACCTTCGGCTTCGCGCAGCCGTCGTGCTTCGCTCTCGGGAGTCTCGCGATAGAGCTCGCGTGCCTCGGCAGCGCCGCGGCGCTGGTCGGAAAGCGCGACGACCTCCACTTCCCAGTGGTCCCACCCCTGGGGCACCCGAATCAGCGCGCCGATCTCGACATTCTTGCTGGTCTTGGCTCGGGCGCCGTTGTAGTGGACCTTGCCACCCTCGATGGCCTTCTTGGCCAGGGCTCGGGTCTTGAAGAAGCGCGCGGCCCAGAGCCATTTGTCGAGTCGAACACTATCCATTCTCTCCTCCCTATCCATTCCTTCCTTGCGGGCCATTCTTTGCTTGCGGGCCATTCTTTCCTTGCGGGGGCTTGTCCGCTCGGGCTTCGGCCGGCAGTGCCTCCGGCAGGATGGCAGCAAAGCGATCCAGGGCGATGAACTCCTCCAGTTCCTTTTCCGGCCGGGTGCTGTCGGGCTGCTTGATCCCCAGCAGATGGCGGATACCGTACGTCCGGGCGCTCTCCAGTACGTCCTGATTGTCGTCGATGAACAAGGTGCGGGCGGGATCGAAGGGCTCCACCTCCTGCAGCGCATACCAGAACGCCTGCTCTTCCTTCGGCACGCCCAGGTCGGCCGAGGAGACGATGGCATCCAGGTAGTTCTCGAGGCCGGTGATCGGCAGCTTCAGTTCCAGACTCTCGCGGTCGGCGTTGGTCGCCAGCACGACGCGGGGGTGAGCCTGCTTGAGCCACTCGAGGAAATCCAGGGCATCGCCGCGCAGGCCGATGAGGTGCTGGATCTCGCGCTTGAGTGCGACGATGTCCACCCCCAGCTCGCGACTCCAGTAGGCCAGGCTATACCAGTTGAGCGTGCCTTTTTCACGAATGATACGCGCCCGCAGGACTTCCTGGGTCGCTTCATCCAGCCGATGCAGCTCCACATAGCGCCTGGGCAGGTGTTCCAACCAGAAATGACTGTCAAAATGAAGGTCGAGCAAGGTGCCGTCCATGTCCAGCAGGACGGTATCGATGGCGCGCCAGTCGATCATGGCGACTCCCGGTGGCGTCGGTACGGTGAAAGGCGTGATATTGTACTCAATCGATCCCCTCGGCGCATGCCTGGCCAGCAAGTTCAGTTCATCGTCGGCTCGCCTGTTCGCAACGGAGCTTTCATGTCCGAGACATTCTACCTGCAGAAACCCCAGGTCCTGTCACGCCAATCCGTGGCCAGGAGTCGCCTGTTTCATATCGAGGCGCTGGAGCTTCGCTTTGCCAACGGTGCCGAGCGCACCTTCGAACGCCTGACCGGAAGCGATCACGGCGCGGTCATGATCATCGCCATGCCCGACCCCGAGCATGTGCTGTTGATCCGCGAGTATGCGGCAGGCTTCGAGGACTATGTGCTGACCCTGCCCAAGGGCCTGGTCGACCCGGGAGAAGACCCGATCACCGCCGCCAACCGCGAACTGATGGAGGAGTGCGGTTTCGGCGCCCATCGCATCGAGCCGCTGGTGGAGCTGTCGCTGGCCCCCAACTACATGCGTCACCGCATGCAGGTGATGCTGGCCACCGACCTCTACCCGAAACGGCTGCCCGGTGACGAGCCGGAACAGCTGGTGGTCGAGACCCATGCCCTGGAGGAGTTGCCGGCGCTGCTGTTGCGCGAGGATTTCCATGAGGCGCGTGCCATCGCGGCGCTCTTCATTGCCCGGGACACTCTGCGCCAGCGGCGCCGGGAAGACACCTCCCTGACCTGGTAAACGCCGAGGAAGCCCTACCCGCGCTACCCGTGAAGGTAGCGCGGGATGCCGTTGCCCTCCTTGATGCGTATCCAGCGCTCCTGGCGATGGCTGTCCAGTCCGGACTCCAGCAGATACATGACGTCAAGCGCTTCATCCACCGTCACCGGCGGCGCCACTCGCCCGGCAAGGGCATCGGCAACGGCGGCGTAGTAGGCCGGGTAGTTGCCGGGCACGCCCGGATGCTCCTGATCCACCAGCGACACCGCTTCGTCCTCTCCCTCGCTCAGGGTCAGACGCCCGGGGCGCTCGTCGACACCCCAGAAGGGGGTCGGCGCCTGCCCCACTCGCAGCCAATTCTCCTGGGGATCGCGACCATACTTGACGAAACTGCCCTTGGTGCCGTGCAGCGCCAGCTGCGGGGTCGGGTGGGCCACCAGGGAGCTGGCCTTCAGGGTAACCCTTAGATCGCCGTAATCGAGCAGAGCCAGGAAGTCGTCGTCCACCTCGGCCCCGTCCCGGGCAGCCTTCAGGTCCAGGAGAATGGCCCTCGGCATGCCGAACAGAACGTTGGCCTGATCGAGCAGATGGGCGCCGAGATCGAACCAGATACCGCTGCCGGGCTTCTGCTGTTCGCGCCAGCGGTCGGCGATCAGGGGGCGGTAGCGGTCAAAACGCAGCTCCAGCGACACCGGGCGTCCCACGCGCTCAGATGCCAGCAGCGCCTGAAGGGTGAGGAAGTCGCTATCCCAGCGACGGTTGTGGAAGACGCTGACCAGCCGCTCATGCTTCTCGGCTTCGGCCTTGAGCAGCCGCGCCTCGGGCACTGAAACGGTGAAGGGCTTGTCGATGACCAGATGCTTGCCGGCAGCCAGTGCCGCCTTGCCCAGCGGATAGTGGGTATCGTTGGGGGTGGCAATCACCACCAGATCGATATCGTCACGGGCAAACAGCGCCGCCGCCTTGGGCAGCACCTCCACGTCGGGCAAGGTTTCTCGTACCCGCTCGGGCGCGCTGCTGACCACGGCCAGCAGCTCCAGTCCCGGGGCGGCCTGTATCAGCGGTGCATGAAAGACGCGGCCGGCGGTGCCGAAACCGACCAGGCCAACACCGTAGGTCTGTTTCATCATGGATGTCTCGCTGATGGCCTCGGTTCGCCGGTTGCGGGAACCGGCGTCCGAGGCGGCCGAGGGTCAATCAAGCTTGGCGAGGTCGCGCACTGCACCCTTGTCGGCTGACGTGGCCAGCAGTGCATAAGCCTTGAGCGCCGCCGATACCTTGCGGGTGCGCTGGATGCTCGGCTTCCAGGCGTCCTTGCCGCGCGCCTCTTCCGCTTCGCGCCGGGCTGCGAGTTCGTCGCCGGAGAGCTTGACGTCGATCGAGCGATTGGGGATATCGATGCGGATGATGTCGCCGGAGCGCACCAGGCCGATGGCGCCGCCCGCCGCGGCTTCCGGCGAGGCGTGACCGATGGAGAGCCCCGAGGTACCGCCGGAGAAGCGGCCATCGGTGAGCAGCGCACACGCCTTGCCCAGCCCCTTGGACTTCAGGTACGAGGTCGGATAGAGCATCTCCTGCATGCCGGGGCCGCCCTTGGGGCCCTCGTAGCGAATGACGACGACCTCGCCCTCCTTCACCTTGCCCTCGAGCACATGCTCCACTGCCTGGTCCTGGGATTCGACCACGTGGGCCGGCCCCTCGAACACGAGAATGGAGTCGTCGACGCCGGCGGTCTTCACCACGCAGCCGTCCTCGGCGATGTTGCCGAACAGCACGGCCAGGCCGCCCTCTCGGGAAAAGGCGTGCTCCAGGTCGCGGATACAGCCGGTGGCGCGATCGCCATCGAGGCTCGGCCAGCGCGCACTCTGGGAGAAAGCGGTCTGGGTGGGGATACCCCCGGGGCCGGCCTTGTAGAACTCCACCACCTCGGGGCTCGGCGAGCGCATGATATCCCACTCGTCCAGGGCATCCTTGAGGGTGTCACCGTAGACGGTGGGCACTCGGGTATCCAGCACCCCGGCACGCTCCAGTTCACCGAGAATCGCCATGATGCCGCCCGCACGATGGCAGTCCTCGATGTGGTACTGCTGGGTGTTGGGCGCCAGCTTGCACAGCTGGGGCACTTCCCGCGACAGCCGGTCGATGTCGGCCATGGTGAAGTCGATTTCACCCTCCTGGGCGGCAGCCAGGAGATGCAGGATGGTATTGGTGGAACCGCCCATGGCAATGTCCAGGGTCATGGCATTCTTGAAGGCCGCCTCGGAGCCGATGGCCCGGGGCAGCAGGTGTGCCTCGTTGCCCTCGTAGTAGCGCTTGGCCAGCTCGACGATGCGGTGGCCCGCCTCCTCGAACAGACGACGTCGGTCGCTGTGGGTCGCCAGCACCGTGCCGTTGCCCGGCAGCGCCAGGCCCAGCGCTTCCATCAGGCAGTTCATGGAGTTGGCGGTAAACATGCCGGAGCAGCTGCCACAGGTGGGGCAGGCGCTGCGCTCGATCTCGGCGATGTCCTCGTCGCTGTAGCTGTCGTCGGCGGCGTAGATCATCGCATCGATCAGGTCGATGTTGTGGTCGAGCAGCTTGGTCTTGCCCGCCTCCATGGGACCACCGGAGACGAAGATCACCGGGATATTGAGGCGCATGGCGGCCATCAGCATTCCGGGGGTGATCTTGTCGCAATTGGAGATACAGACCAGGGCGTCGGCACAATGAGCATTGACCATGTACTCGACGCTGTCGGCGATGATATCGCGGCTCGGCAGCGAATAGAGCATGCCATCGTGACCCATGGCGATGCCGTCATCCACCGCGATGGTATTGAACTCCTTCGCGACGCCACCGGCCTTTTCGATCTCCCGGGCCACCAACTGGCCCATGTCCTTCAGATGCACATGCCCCGGCACGAACTGGGTGAAGGAATTGGCCACGGCGATGATCGGCTTGTGGAAATCCTCGTCCTTCATGCCGGTGGCACGCCACAGGGCGCGGGCGCCGGCCATGTTGCGACCGGCAGTGGTGGTACGGGAGCGGTATTCGGGCATGGTGTCCTCTTTAAGCGCTAAAAAACGCCATATCGTTCGTGCCGTCTCGGGTCGCCATGGCGGCGGTTGACGGTCTCGGTGTTCGGTCAGTCCAGATTCTGTCACGCACGGGGCGTGGCCGCTAGGCTATGTACGAAAAGTCGGCGAGCGAAGGTCAGGCAAGGCAAAAGTCGGCGAAAAAGCGGAGTTTACGAGGTGTAAATGAGCATTTTGAGCCGATTTTTAACGCCGCATGGCCGAGCGCAGGCAGTTTTCGTACAAAGCCTAGACCACCAGCGGATTCTGATCCGCAAGCGGCTGGGTGCCATACAGCACCCAGACATCCAGCGCCGGGCCCAGGTCCTCGATCAGGCGCAGATCACCCGGGTGCTGCTCCAGCACCTGCCGGGCACAGATGCCCGCCTCGAAGCGCCCTTCGACCAGCCCCTCGGCCACCGCCACGGTGGTGGGTGCATCGATTTCTTCGTCGAAGGAAGAGAGGTCGGTGTAGTAGCGGGTAGCAGGCTGTCTCGCCACCTGGCGTGGCTCGGCGATCTCACGCTGGGCGAGCAGCGCCAGGGGATGACTTCCGGCGACGAAGGCATCCACGGGAAAAGCGCGATGCATGAAGCGGCCGATGCAGTCGGCGTGGCTGAAGTGCGCGGTACACTGCAGCACCCGGTCCACCTCACCCGCCACCAGCGCCGCGAAAGCGGCCGGGAACTCGTCGAACAGCCTCACCTCGGCATCGGCGGGGCCACGCGAATCGAGGTAGCGGCGCAGTACCAGCACATGGTTATTGCCCTCCGGCCCCAACGTGGCAAAGATCATCTCTCTTCTCCTCAAAGCTCTCTGCAGACCCATGCCTATGCTAGGCGATTGCCTTCTTGTAGGAGGAAGCTTCAGCTCACGACTGGAGGCCAAAGGCCTCCCCGGCGGTGTTACCAGGCTGGCGATCACTGCCAATCACGGCAACCTCCGCCGAGGCTCCTGACGGCGCCAGTCGCGATGCGGAGCAGCGCTCCAACAAGGTCGGAGACTACCGCACTGTTGGAGTAGCTTCAGCTCGCGACTGGAGGCCGAAGGACTCCCGGCGGTGTTGCCAGCGCTGGCGATCACTGCCAAYCACGACAACCTCCGCCAATGCGCCTGGCGGCGCCAGTCGCGATGGGAACTCGGAGCACCCAACCGAGCGCTGC
>NZ_AZQX01000364.1:0-7850 GCF_000568385.1 Halomonas sp. BC04 | reverse complement strand
TGCGCAGGCCACCCAACTCCTCCTGCAGCGCATCGCGCTCTGCCTGAACCGCCTCCAGCGCGCTACGGCTCTCCAGCCACCGACGCTCCAGGCTTGCCAGGCGTTGCGCTTCGCTCTGGGGAACAAGGGCCTCGGCATCGAGCAGTGCCAGCACCTCGGGGTCGAGCTGCGGCCCGGGTGATACCGGGTCGGCCTCGCTCGGGGTGCTCGCTTCCGTCTCCCCGCCTCCTGCCCCGCCCTCGTCAGATTGTTCTGCGGACACAGCCTCAGCGGCGAGATCCGCATCGCTGAGCAGGGTCAGGCGAGGCTCCGGGGCCTCCTCGGCGACAGCCGCCACATCTGTTGCAACGGCCTCATCCCCGGAAGTCACTTCACGTTCGGGCTCGGACTCGGAGACTGCATCGGCAGGCTCGCCAGCCGCAGCTTCAGCAATGGCCAACCCGGACGTTCCGAGGGGTACCCGCGCGGGGGCGCCGCTGCCGCGACTGGCCCATGCCTGGTTCATGGCCTGCACCACATCGCCGGCCTGCTGGGAAGAGCGGGCCATGATGGCGTCGCGAGATGGCACGACCAGGGCATGCCCCGCCCGCATCGCATTGATGTTGCCGGAGGGGAAGACGTCCGGATTGGCCTCGACAAGCGCGACCATCATCTGGTCCATGCTGATACCGCTGTCGGGCCTCAGCCGGCCGGCGACGGCCCAGAGCGTATCGCCACTGTTCACCCAGGCCGGATCGCCGGACTGTGCGTCTTGCGACTGGGCCGGGGCGGTCCGGGACGGCGACTCCCGAACG
Source organism: Halomonas sp. BC04 (assembly GCF_000568385.1). Lineage (NCBI taxonomy): Bacteria > Pseudomonadati > Pseudomonadota > Gammaproteobacteria > Oceanospirillales > Halomonadaceae > Halomonas > Halomonas sp. BC04. Next base: position 7,056 of record NZ_AZQX01000364.1, on the reverse strand, counting down.
GGGTCTGCGGCGGAACGCGCAGCCGTGGCGGCAGGTGCCGCGGACGATAGCCCGACCAGCACCGGCAATTGGTCGTAATCCGGCGGGTCAAGCAGCAGCGTGACCTCACGCAACTGCCTCCCCCCTGGCCACTCGAAGCTCAGCATCAAGTCCAGCCAGGGTTCGCGCACGGCACGCTCAGTGATGAGATCCACCACCAACTGTCCTTCGCGCACCTGCACGGCAGCCCGCACGCTGGCGGCCAGCGGCGAGCGGATCAGTCCGGCGGATTCGAACTCACGGGGTTCGGCCACCGACACCCGCAACAGCTCCGGGTCCAGCCCGGAGGTATCGGTCAACGGAATGGTGGCACGCAATGGCGCATTGAGCGGAGAGTTCACCGCGGCCTCCCCGACCCCAAGTGCCAGCGCCTGAAGGCTTGAGGCCGACAGCGATAGCAGCATGGCAATTGTCAGCTTGCGTCTCATAGGTTCCCTTGCGTTGCCGTCGTCACCGACATGCAGTAGTTCGTTTGATGTATTCTCGGGCAATGACCAAGCCAGTACGAAATTTGTATCACATTCTCTTCAGTCTGTGTCTGACCGGGCGCATTAGTGCTCGTTTTTCCCCCCAGCTTCCGCCCCGGTCATCCAGCCAGACGAAAACGGGGCGCCTCCCGAAAGAAGCGCCCCGCCATCGCTATTCCAAGCGCTGGATCACTGTTCGCGCAGAATCTTCAACATGCGCTTGAGTGGTTCGGCAGCTCCCCACAGTAACTGATCGCCGGCAGTGAAGGCGGAGAGGTATTCCCCCCCCATCTGCATCTTGCGCAGACGGCCCACCGGAACGGTCAAGGTGCCGGTGACAGCCGCAGGCGTCAGCCCGGCAATCGTGGCTTCCTTGTCGTTGGGGATCACCTTGACCCAGTCATTGTGTCTGGCCAGGCGATCCTCAATCTCATCTATCGGCACATCTTTCTTCAACTTGATGGTGAAAGCCTGGCTATGGGAGCGCATGGCACCGATACGCACGCAGAGACCATCGATGGGGATCGGGTTGTCCTGAAGGCCGAGGATCTTGTTGGTCTCCACGGTGCCCTTCCACTCCTCCTTGCTCTGGCCGTTGTCGCGCTTCACGTCGATCCACGGCAGCAGGCTGCCGGCCAGGGGGGCGGTGAAGTTATCGGTGGGGAAATCACCGCTGCGCATGGCTGCCGTGACCTTGCGGTCGATATCCAGGATGGCACTGGACGGATCGTTCAGCTCATCGGCCACGCTGTCGCGAAGCGCACCCATCTGCAGGAGCAACTCGCGCATGTGCTTGGCACCGGAGCCGGAAGCGGCCTGATAGGTCATGGAGGTCATCCACTCGATCAGGTCGGCCTCGAACAGGCCACCCAGGCTCATCAGCATCAGGCTGACGGTACAGTTGCCGCCGACGAAGGTCCTGGCACCGCGGGATAGCTGATCATCGATCACCTTGCGGTTGACCGGATCGAGGACGATGGTCGCCTCGTCTTCCATGCGCAGGGTGCTGGCGGCATCGATCCAGTAGCCCTTCCAGCCGCCACCGCGCAGATCGCCGTAGACCTGCTGGGTGTAGTCGCCGCCCTGGCAGGTGATCACGACATCCAGCGCCTTGAGCTCCTCGATGTCAGTGGCATCCTTGAGCGGAGGAACGTCCACGCCGATGTCCGGGCCGGGCTTGCCGACCTGGGAGGTGGTGAAGAAGATCGGCTCGATGCCATCGAAATCTCCATCCTCCTGCATGCGCTGCATGAGCACCGAGCCCACCATGCCACGCCAACCGACGAAACCGACTTTCAACATGTGAAGTCCTCCAGAAAAGTATGAACCGGACATTATACAGATTTCAGGCCGGCGGTTTTACCCGCCCCGACAACAAGACAGGCGGGCCGGGGAGGCACTTGCCTGACAGCAGCCTGTCTCTACTCAAGATAGCGGGCAGTTCCACGGCATTCAGTATCAAATTGCGTCGAAGGCCGCCAGCACCGCATCGCCCATTTCGCTGGTGGAGATGGTGCGCGTGCCCTCGGAGGCAATATCCGCGGTTCTCAGGCCGTCGTCCAGCACCTTGCCCACGGCCGCCTCGATGCGCTCAGCCAGTGCCGGCTCGTCCAGCGAGTAGCGCAGCATCATGGCCACCGAAAGAATGGTGGCCAGCGGATTGGCCACGTTCTGGCCAGCGATGTCCGGTGCGCTGCCATGACAGGGCTCGTACATGCCCTGGCCGCTCTCGTTGAGCGAGGCCGAGGGCAGCATGCCGATGGAGCCGGTCAGCATCGCTGCGGCATCCGACAGGATGTCGCCGAACATGTTACCGGTGACCATCACGTCGAACTGTTTGGGTGCCCGCACCAGCTGCATGGCGGCATTGTCGACATACATGTGCGAGAGCTCGACGTCGGGATACTCCGGTGCCAGGCGGTCCATCACCTCGCGCCACAGGATGGTGACCTCGAGAACGTTGGCCTTGTCGACGCTGCAGAGGCGCTTGCCGCGCTTCTGCGCCATCTCGAAGGCGACCCGGCCGATGCGCTCGATCTCGCTCTCGGAATAGATATAGGTATTGAAGCCGACCCGCTCGCCATTGCGCACCTCGATACCACGAGGCTGGCCGAAGTAGATGCCGCCGGTCAGCTCGCGGACGATCATGATGTCGAGGCCGGCCACCAGCTCGGGCTTGAGGCTGGAGGCGGAAGCGAGCTGCGGGTAGGTTATGGCCGGGCGCAGGTTGCCGAACAGGCCGAGGTTCTTGCGCAGGCCGAGCAGGCCCTTCTCGGGGCGCTTGGCGAGATCCTCGAGCTTGTCCCACTTGGGGCCGCCCACGGCGCCGAGCAGGATGGCATCGGCGGCCTTGGCCTTGTCCAGGGTCACCGCGGGCAGGGGCTCGCCGTGCTCGTCATAGGCGGCGCCGCCGACCAGTCCTTCTTCCACCTCGACGTCGAGGCCCCGAGCCTGACAGGCGGCCAGGATGCGGCTGGCTTGGGCGGTAATCTCGGGGCCGATGCCGTCGCCCGGCAGTACCAGAATCTTGCGTGTCATGTGTTTTTCAATCCTTGTCCTTGCCTTTCTTGAGCGAATGGCGGCGGGCTGTACGACGACAGACCCCGGAGCGCCGGACCGTCGATGAGGCGCTGTGAACCCATCCCTGGGCGCTACATTTGCCATCCATGGCAAATGACCTCCTCTTCGGCCTGTCCCCTACGCCCTTCAATTCACGGTTGATCAATCCGCTCCCAGCACAACCCCGCACCACCGACGGATGCAAAGTAAGAGCGATCAGGCCTGAGCCGGACTCCGGAACAGCCACGGCCGCTCGGCGCGATGGTGCTGCTCGAAAGCGCGAATGGCATCCTCGTCCTTCAAAGTGAGGCCGATATCGTCGAGCCCCTCGAGCAGGCAGTGCTTGCGGAAATCATCGACCTCGAACTCGAGGATCTCGCCGGAGGGCGTGATCACCCGCTGGTTCTCGAGGTCCACGTCGAGGCGATAGCCTTCTTTGGCTTCCACCTCGGCGAAGAGGCGGTCGATCGTCTCCTCAGGCAGCGTGACCAGCAGCAGGCCGTTCTTGAAGGCGTTGTTGTAGAAGATGTCGGCGAAGCTCGGCGCGATCACCACGCGGAAGCCGAAGTCTTCCAGAGCCCAGGGGGCATGCTCGCGGGAACTGCCGCAGCCGAAGTTGCGCCGCGTCAGCAAGACGCTTGCCCCCTGATAGCGTGGCTGGTTGAGCACGAAATCGGGATTGAGCGGACGCTGCGAGCAGTCCTGGCCGGGCTGCCCCTCGTCGAGATAGCGCAGCTCGTCGAACAGGTTGACGCCGAAGCCGGTACGCTTGATCGACTTGAGGAACTGCTTGGGAATGATCAGGTCGGTGTCGACGTTGGCCCGGTCCAGCGGTGCGACGAGGCCCTCGGTGCGTTCGAACTTGTTCATGGTTCAGGCCTCCTTTACCTGGGCATCGTCATTGGCGGCGAGCTGTCTAACATCCACGAAGTGGCCGGCAATGGCGGCGGCAGCGGCCATGGCCGGGCTGACCAGATGGGTGCGCCCACCGTAGCCCTGGCGCCCCTCGAAGTTGCGGTTCGAGGTGGAGGCGCAGTGCTCCCCAGCGCCGAGCTTGTCGGCGTTCATCGCCAGGCACATGGAGCAGCCCGGCTCGCGCCATTCGAAACCGGCCTCGATGAAGATCTTGTCGAGCCCCTCGGCCTCGGCCTGGCGCTTCACCAGGCCGGAGCCCGGCACCACCATGGCCAGTTGAATGGAGCTGGCGACCTTCTTGCCGCGGGCCACCTTGGCGGCCTCGCGCAGGTCCTCGATCCGCGAATTGGTGCAGGAGCCGATGAAGACCTTGTCGAGCCGGATATCGGTGATCTTCTGCCGCGGGGAGAGGCCCATGTATTCCAGGGCACGGGTGTAGCCGCGCTGCACGGTGTCGTCACCGGCCTCGGCCGGGTCGGGCACCTCACCGGAAATACCGGTGACCATCTCGGGCTGGTGCCCCAGCTCACCTGGGGCTCGATCTCGGCGGCGTCCAGCGTGACGACCTGGTCGAACTCGGCGTCGGCGTCGGAAACCAGGTTGCGCCAGTCCGCCACGGCAGCTTCCCACTGCTCGCCGGATGGCGCGAAAGGCCGGTTGCCAAGGTAGTCGATGGTGGTATCGTCCACCGCAATCAGCCCGACCCGAGCGCCGGCCTCGATGGCCATGTTGCAGACGGTCATGCGCCCTTCCATGGAAAGGTCGCGAATCGCGCTGCCGGCGAACTCGATGGCGTAGCCGGTGCCGCCCGCGGTGCCGATCTTGCCGATGATGGCCAGCACCACGTCCTTGGCGGTGACGCCGGTGCCAAGCTTGCCCTCGACCCGCACCTGCATGTTCTTCATCTTTTGCGCCAGCAGGCACTGGGTGGCGAGCACGTGCTCCACCTCGGACGTGCCGATGCCATGCGCCAGGGCCGCAAAGGCACCGTGGGTCGCGGTGTGGGAGTCGCCGCAGACCACGGTCATGCCGGGCAGAGTAGCGCCCTGCTCCGGCCCCACCACGTGGACGATGCCCTGGCGCGGGTCATTAATCTTGAACTCCTCGATGCCGAACTCGACGCAGTTGTCATCGAGCGTCTGCACCTGGATCAGCGATACGGGGTCCTTGATGCCGGCATTACCCTCGGCACGTTCCTTGAGTGTCGTCGGCACGTTGTGGTCCGGCGTGGCCAGGTTGGCGTCGAGCCGCCACGCTTGCGCCCGGCCAGACGCAGTCCCTCGAAGGCCTGGGGAGAGGTCACTTCGTGGAGCAGCTGGCGGTCGATATAGATGAGGGCGGTGCCGTCATCGCGCTCCTTAACCAGGTGCTGCGACCACAGCTTGTCATAGAGTGTCTGGCCTGCCATGTCGTTCTCCCGGGCTCTGGGGCCCTTTGCGTGTCCGGTCTATCGTTGTCGCTTGCGACGCGGCTCTCCGGCGACAGGTCTCGCGAAGTGCCGCTCCAGCACCGCGGCTTTGCCGGCGACAGGCCTCCGAGGAGGCGCTGTGAATACTTCCCTGTACGCTACCGATTCCTTCCCTGGAATCGGACCTCCTCTTCGGCCTGTCCCCGGCGCCGCTCAGCGCTTCGTTCATGACAGCAAGTCTTGCGCGGCTCGCCCATAAAAGCAATTCATGTTATTTATTCATTGGATTCCAAAAAGGAATAGATGGCGAACAAAGGACTAGGCTATGTACGAAAAGTCGGCGAGCGAAGGTCAGGCAAGGCAAAAATCGGCGAAAAAGCGGAGTTTACGGGGTGTAAATGAGCATTTTGAGCCGATTTTTAACGCCGCATGGGCGAGCGCAGCCAGTTTTCGTACAAAGCCTAGATAGCGACCGTGGATACCCAGAGCTTACAAGCCTTTCTCGCCGTGGCCGATAACGGCAGTTTTTCCCGCGCCGCCGAGCAGCTGCACCTGACCCAGCCGGCAGTCTCCAAGCGTATCGCCACCCTCGAGGAGCAGATCGACGCTCGGCTGTTCGACCGCATCGGCCGTCGCGTCACGCTGACCGAGGCGGGCCGGGTGCTGCTGCCCCGCGCCCGACAGATCCTGGTGATGGTGGATGACAGCCGACGGGCACTGGTCAATCTCACGGGGGATATCGCCGGCAGCCTGACGCTTGCCACCAGCCACCATATCGGGCTGCACCGCCTGCCACCGCTACTGAAAGCCTACACGCGCGACCACCCCGAAGTACGCCTGGACCTGCGCTTTCTCGACTCGGAGCAGGCTTACCAGGGGGTACTGGACGGGGAACTGGAGATGGCGGTGGTAACGCTGGCGCCGCACCCGGACCCCCAGCTCGACGTCGTGCCCATCTGGGATGACCGGATGTGCTTCGTCTGCGCCCACGATCACCCGCTGGCCGGGCGCGGATGGCTCTCGCTCCACGAGCTGTGTGCCTTCGATGCCGTGCTACCGGGCCCCCTGACCTTCACCCGCACGCTGATCGAGTCGCGCTTCGCCGCCGCCGGCCTCGGGCTGCCGGTGGCGCTCTCCACCAACTATCTCGAGACGCTGAAGATGATGACCGCCATTGGCCTGGGCTGGAGCCTGTTGCCGGAGCGGCTGGTGGCCGGCGAGCTGCACGAACTCCAGGTAGAGCATTCCGCCATTCATCGCTCCCTGGGCTATCTGGTGCACCGGAGTCGTACCCTTTCCAACGCGGCCAGGGCCATGCTGGCACTGCTGGAAGACGCGCGAGACGAGGCGAGTCGCCGAAGGTAAGGCAATATTGTTAGACTGCTCACAATAACCCTTGTCTCTCCTCCGGAGCCTCGCGCCTCGTGTCCTCGCCCGATCCATCACCGATTTCATCGCGCCATGCCCTGGCCGGCATCTTGATTTTGCTTGGACTCGCGCTGCAGATACTCGGCTTTGCCGGGCTAGTACCGCTACCCCACGGCGTCGGCTACGCCCTTTGGCTGGCCACCCTGTTGCTGTGGCGGGACATTCCCTGGCGCACTCGCTGGCAGGCCGGGGCATTGACCGCCATCGGCCTGGGACTGTTGATCGCAGCACGCTGGCACT
>NZ_AZQX01000363.1:0-7442 GCF_000568385.1 Halomonas sp. BC04 | reverse complement strand
TGGTCGGTAGCGCCCAAGCGTTTTGTCAGCTCGAAGTCTCGTGTTCGCCAGGTGGCGGAATTGGTAGACGCGCTAGCTTCAGGTGCTAGTATCCGTAAGGATGTGGAGGTTCAAGTCCTCTCCTGGGCACCATCCCAGGTTCGCGAACACGACGACAGCATGATGCGCCCAGGTGGCGGAATTGGTAGACGCGCTAGCTTCAGGTGCTAGTATCCGTAAGGATGTGGAGGTTCAAGTCCTCTCCTGGGCACCACCGCTCTCGCGAGCAAATCGCGTCATGCAGGCTGAAGCATCTCCAGAGCGCAATGAAAGCACCCCAAGAAACCGCGACATGAGCGCGGTTTTTTTGTGCCTGCCCATCAAGCCCAGCCATTACCGTCGCGAGCGAAGAAAGGCGGCTTCTCGCCGGAGCGCAGCAACCGGAGTTGACTTGCGGCTCAATGAGGATTGGGACGTTTCGACACCGCCGAGAAGCCGGATTTCGAGCACAGCAGGAAATGGCTGGCTTGATCAGAAGCGACCAGGCAGGCGTGCCACCTCATCGAGCGCCCACCCTTCGGCCACGACCTCTCCCTCCAGCACTTCGGCAGTCTCCTCCGGCAGTCGCGGGAAGAAGTTCAGCCCGGTACGCGCCTCCACCTCGTCGATGCTCACCAGGTAGTCGTCCAGCGGCTCGTCGCCGCGCACATCCTGGGGCATGATGAAGGCCAGCCCCATGGGCTCATCGGCCGGCACGACAACGATCTTGTAGAACGCCTCGGGAATCTCGACGAGCCCCACCCGGTTGGTCACGTTGTCGAGGAAGCGCTCGGGGAAAACCGGACCAGTAATCACCTGCACCACACCGAAGCGCGGCACGAAGTGATCGATCACCACCTCTTCCAGGCGCTGCCAGAGGCGGCGGTTGAGGTCCGGGCTCTGGGGCGAGATGTTGCTCATCAGGAACGACTGCTGCTGCGCCTCGCGCCCATGCACCACAGCGATGGCATAGTTGGGTGCCAGGTGTCCCCGGTCATAGCCGCTACCGGAGTAGCTGTCTGCCGCAATCGGCCAGAGCGTGCGCCAGTCTTGCCGGAAGCCGGGCCTGGGGCCGGCACGCGGGTCGTCCACCTCATGCAGCAGGTAGCTGACCCACAGCGGATTGACCCGGATGTCGGACCAGCCGACGAGAAAACCGTCGTTGCGCAGCACGCGATGAACGGTCAAGGGCGTCAGACTCTCCCAGGTGGGAGCGCCCATCCAGCTCAACTGATCTCGGTACTCCTGCTCCTGGGTGTACCACAGGCCGCTGCCGACGATGACGAAAACGAGGGTGATACCGAACTGGCGGGTGCGTGAGCGCCAGCCTGACAGCGGCGAGCGGCGGCGCCTGCGGCGGGAACGTGCTAGAGCCATGAGTCGATCCGAATGGTGCCACTGCCGGCACGCATCGCCGCCGACACTCAGTGTTCAGGGGGTGGTAGTGTACTCGCCGGCTTACCAGCCCAGCGAGAACATGGTTTCGAGATCGTGACGGGAATGGACCTGCATGGCATTGAGGGTCTCCGTATCGCGAATGCCCTCCACGGCATTGAGGCGCTCGGTGACCAGCTCGGCCAGGCTCTCGAAGTCCCGGGTGCGGGCGATCGCCACCAGGTCATAGCGGCCGCAGGTCGAATAGACCTCGCTGATACCCTCGACATCGGCGAGACGCTCTGCCACCGCCTTGACCTGGCCCTTGTCGGTATTGATCAGGATCACGGCATTCTGCATCGGGAACTCCCCCTGGATCTGGAACGTCTTGCGGCCAGTGCATCGCCGCGACCTGGCGCGAGTATAGCAGCCAGGGGACGCCGGCTGCATCGCGCCATGACACTCGATGAACCGCCCCTAGAGACAAGGAGGCAGAAATACCACCGGGTAGCCGACAAACAGCGTGCCACCCGCCGAGAACAGATACACCCCCGCAGAAACAAAGGCAAAATAGCAATCGCGCCGCAATTGGACTCGACGGGCCGCCACGACGCTGGCCCAGGCCAGCCACAGCAGCAGTGCCGTCGTCACCAGGGTCGCCAGGCCCACCGCAAGATTGATGCCGGTCCACATGTCGCGCTCGGGTTCCGGGGGCGCCACCGCACACGCCACCGAGAGCCCCCCGTAGATCGCCACTAACCAGATACCCCAGATGGTCAGGCCACCAACGAGATGAATGGGATGGGTCAGTCTCAGCAGGTGCTTCATGATGCCCCTCCCAGCAGGGTCGGCATCACCCAGATCGCCACGAACAGGCTCCAGTAGACCACCAGGTTGTAGTACCACAGGCGCAGCACCACCACCGGCTCCATGGGGAAGTCGACGCTGACGTAGCCATAGCCAACGCGCAGCCCCTGCAGGATGCACAGCACCGCTCCCAGGGAAGTCAGGATCAATACGTAGCACAACGCCACGAACAGGGTGGCATCATGGGCGGTTTCGGTGGGGGCCAGCTCGGCCAGCCACATCACCGCCACGATCAGCGCCGCCTGCAGCGAACCCAGACCCCCCGCCGCATACATCATTGGACCGAGCCCGGCTCCCTCGCGGTGGCGCAGCCTGCGTACCAGCCTGGCCAGTAGCGCGGCTCCCAGCGTCATCGCCGCCCCTGCCAATACCAACAACGGCATGGAGAGCGGCGATGCGTCAGGCATCTGCCACTCCGGCGCCACGGTCCAAAGGTAGAACCAGCCGAACAGCAGCGAGAGATAGAGCGAGCCGTTGGCCAGGTGCGAGACCGACATGGTCCATAGCCCCGGTCCATTCATGGTGTGGTAGTGCAACGGTGGGTCGCTGGGTGCCATCGAGGCCTCGGGCGCCTTGCCGGGATGCGCTCCGTTTTCCCATGACCAGCGCAGCAGCAGCACAACCGCCACCAAGGTGGCGATGGCCCCAATCCAGTAGATTCGGATCAACAGGCTGATACAGACGACGGCGATGGCCAGTGCCGCAAACAGCGGCCACCAGGAGTTGCTGGGAAGATGAACGGTTTCGCGCAGCTTGCCGGTCAGGGCATCACTGCCCCAGGTTTCCCGCCTGCGATGGCCGATGGTATTGAGACCGTGCTGTCCCTCGTGGATGGTGCGCGACAGCTCGGGAGTCTCCCATAATGGATGGCGTGTCTCGACCTTGGGGAGACTGACGAAATTGTAGGGACTGGGCGGCTTGGGCATGGCCCACTCCAGGGTATCGGCTCCCCAGGGGTTCTGCGGCGCCTTCTTGCCGAAGCGAAAGTGCAGCGCAATATCGAGGATCAACAGTGCCACGCCGGCGGACATGATGAACCCACCCACGGAAGAGATCAGGTTGTAGAGGTCCCAGCCCATGGTCGTATCGTAGGTGAACACACGTCGACGCATGCCCAGCAGCCCGGTCCAGTGCATGACCAGGAAGGTGACGTTGAACCCCAGGAAGATCAGCCAGAAGCTCCACTTGCCCAGCCGCTCCGAAGGCATACGACCCGATACCTGGGGCAGCCAATAGTAGAGCCCGGCCATCAGCGGAAAGAGCATGCCCCCCACCAGCACGTAGTGCATGTGGGCCACCACGAAGTGGGTGTCGTGGACCTGCCAGTTGAACGGCACCAGGGCCAGCATCACGCCGGTCAGCCCGCCCAGCACGAAGATCACCAGGAAGCCGACGATCCACAGCATGGGCAGCGTCATTCGCGGTCTGCCCAGCCATAGCGTCGAGAGCCAGACGAAGATCTGGATGGCGGTGGGGATCGCTACCAGCATGCTCGCCGCCGAGAAGAAGGCCAGCGCCAACTGCGGGATCCCCAGGGTGAACATATGGTGCACCCAGAGCCCGAAGCTGACGAAGCCCATGATGACGATGGCCGCCACCACCCAGCCATAGCCGACGATGGGGCGCCCGGCGAAGACCGGAATCAGGGTCGAGACGATGCCCGCTCCGGGCAGGAAGATGATATAGACCTCGGGATGGCCGAACAGCCAGAACAGGTGTGCCCACAGCACCGGGTCGCCACCGCCGGCCACCTCGAAGAACGGCATGCCCACGGCACGCTCGAGCTCCAGCAGGATGCTGCCCAGGATCAGCGGCGGGAAGCCGACCACGATCATCAGTGCCATGGCCAGGATGTACCAGGCGAACAGCGGCATCTTGTGCAGCGCCATGCCCTGGGTACGGGTACGCAGGATCGACACCACCAGCTCCACCCCGGCAGAGAGCGCCGAAATCTCGATGAAGGTGATCCCCAGCAGCCAGAAATCCGATCCGGGACCCGGCGCATAGTCACCGCTGCTCAAGGGGGTATACATGAACCAGCCGCTGGCCGGCGCCATCTCCAGAATCAGGCTGGAGAAGAGAATAATGCCGCCGAACAGGTAGCAGAAGTAGCCGAAAGCCGTCAGTCGCGGGCAGACCAGGTCGCGAGCTCCGATCATCTTGGGGATCATATAGATCGCCAACCCCTCGAGGATGGGGATGGCAAACAGGAACATCATCACCGTGCCGTGCATGGTGAAGACCTGGTTGTAGATCTCCGGCGACATGAAGTCATTGTCGGGGAAGGCCAACTGGGTACGAATCAGCATCGCCAGCAGGCCGCCGATCAGGAAAAAGATCGCCCCGGTCACCATGAAACGCAGCCCGACGGTAGTATGGTTCACCACGGTCAGAGCCCGAAGTCCTTTCGGATTCGCCCAGACCTCGTCCATTCCCGTGTGCATCCGACGGGTCTCGGGTGTCAGCGTCGCATCCTTGATATCGCTCATGGCTCCATCGTCTCCAGCCAGTCACCGATCTCCTGAAGTATCTCGGCATCGATATGGTTATGGGGTGGCATGCGGTTGCCCAGCTTGAGCGTCTGATGGTGTTGCAACCAGTAACCGATGGCACCCTCCTCCATGGGCAGGACACCAGCGCCCAGGGTGGGGCGGGAGCGATATCGGAGAGGTCGGGTCCAACGATATCGTGGGCCAGGTCATCATTGACGAGTGCCTCGGGGAAGCCATCGACGCTGTGACAGGCTGCGCAGTGCTCGCCAAAGGCTTCTCGCGCCTCGTCGAATCCCTCCCTCGGTGCGGGTGGGACACGCCGCTCGGCCAGCCAGGCATCGTAGTCGTCACGCTCCAGCGCCTCGACATGCAGCAGCATGGCCGTATGCTGGGCACCACAGAACTCGGCACACTGGGCACCGAAAACGCCGGGCACATCGGCTTCGAGACGGATAGTGGTATGACGCCCGGGCACCATGTCCCGCTTGCCTCCAAGACGCGGGATCCAGAACGAGTGGATCACATCGGCGCTGGTGAGACGAAAGTCGACGGGCTCACCAACCGGCATCACCAGCCGGTTGGCGGTGACCACGTCACGCTCGCCGTTCTCGCCGGGATAGCGCACCTCCCACCACCACTGATGCCCGACCACCTCGATAAGCTCCGCTTCACCGTCGGGCAGTGGCAGGGGCAGCATGCCGCGGCCGGTGGGCGCGGCAAAGACCAATAGAGCAACGATGCTGACCGCCGGCAGCAAGACGCCCCCGCCCAGCACCCAGCGCAGCATGAGGCGCTGCTCCTCCCGCGGCGTTCGCTGCACCGGCTCGCGTCGCCTGAAGGTGTAGAGCCACAGCGCGAAGAGGACCAGCGCCACGACCACGCTGACGCCGAGCATGGCCCACCAGATCCAGAACTGGGCGCTTGCCGCCGGCCCGGCCGGATCGAGGATCGACATCTCACCGGCACACCCGGTCAGCAGCCCCGCCAGCGTCAGCAAACCCCAGGCGCATCGGCGTGGGCGGTTGACCCGATGCCGAACAGGGCGTTGAATGCGGAAGAGAGACCTGAACCCATCGCAAAGGATGCGAACATGGCTGACCAACCGAGACGCTCGATCAGGAGCCGTGCCGCCATCGCTGGGCACCCCCTTCACCCGGTCATGATCCATTTTCCCATCGCCTGCCTGATGCTGGTCGTCGCCAGCGATGGCGCCTTCCTCTACACCGAAGACCTGTTCTGGGCGCGCGTCAGTCTTTGGCTGGCCGGCGTCGGCGCGTTGGGCGGCTGGGTCGCCAGCATTGCCGGCCTGGTGGACCTGGTCACGGTGAAGCGCATACGCCAGATGATCCTCGGCTGGTGCCATGCCATCCTGGCGGTAATGATGCTGTCGGTGGCGTCGCTCAACTGGCTGTGGCGCTTCAAGGACCCCGTCGACCTGCTGCCCTGGGCCGTTGCCCTGACGCTGATGACCGCAGGGCTGATCGCCCTGGCCGGCATTCTCGGCGGCATGCTCGTCTACGACCAGGCGGTGGGCGTCGACATCGACGACAAATGAGGCAGGCCGTACATGGGTCGAGTGGCGCATCGTGACTCTCCTTGTCATTGCCTCAGCCGAAGGGTTTGCTCAGCACCAGGGTCAGCACGGCAAGCATCAGCGATGCCGCCACGGCGGCAACCAGCACGCTGGCAGGAATCATGCCCCGCAGGCGCGCCTGCTCCAGGCGCACGATCAGTCCACCGCACAGCACGTGGCAGGACACCATGCCCGCCACGGCCGCCAGCTTGAGCACCAGCCACCCGCCTGTGAGCTGCCCGACAATGAACAGCAGGGTTCCGCTCATGATCGCCACAAGGGCGAAGGGCGTTGCAATGTGGGTAAAGAGGAACCGCAGGATGACCGGCGCGGATGCATGAAAGGACGAGCCCACCCGCGGCTTGGCACTGGCCAGGAGCAGCGCGGGCAGGTAAAGCAGTGTGCCGCACCAGCAGAGCAGGGTGGCGATATGCAGGATCTTGATCCACGGCATGGCAGCATCCTTGCAGTTGCAGTGTCTTCTTCACCCTACCTAGAGTCAGGAGGAGATGCCACCACCAGTCGCCTGACCTCCCGCCGCTCGTCGGCTTCAATCAGGATAGCGCCCATGGGCGAAGTGAATCGAGTAAAGATAAGCATGGCATCCCCTCGGTCAGTTCAATATTATCGGCCTGATCGTCTGATAATGGCGAACTTGGTGGGCTCGATCCTGTCGCACCCTAGGTGGGCGAACACCCGGCCCATTGATTGCTCGAGGCTGCGAGCGGCCCGGTAACAGGGCTGACCTCGCCAGGCCCGAAAATTCAGGACCGTGACGAAAAGGAGAACCCATGGCCAATCAGAGCCGCCGTGACTTCATGCGCAACAGCCTGCTTGGTGTAGCTGCCCTGCCTCTGGGGGCCGGTATCCTGTCGAAACAGGCCTTTGCCCAGACGCTGCCCCGGCTGGACCCCAATGACGAGCAGGCCCAGGCACTGAACTACGTTGAAGTGGCCGAGGAAGCCAGCGATCACCCTGCCTTCGAGGAGGGTGAGTACTGCGATAACTGCATGTTCTACGAACCGGAGACCGAAGGCTGCCAGCTATTCCCCCAGAATAGTGTCGAACCGCGGGGCTGGTGCCAGTCCTGGGCGCGATGGATTGAGCGACTGGCTCGA
>NZ_AZQX01000362.1:0-5830 GCF_000568385.1 Halomonas sp. BC04 | reverse complement strand
GGTGGTGATGGAGCACGACGAGCGCACGCTTGACACCGCGGATCTCGTCATCGAGCGCTTCGCCCCCGACTGGCGCACCCAGTTGCTGCAAGTGATCACCAACCCCAATGTCGCCTATTTCCTGATGATCATCGGCTTCTACGGGTTGATCTTCGAGCTGTCCAATCCCGGCAGCCTGGTGCCCGGCACCATCGGCATCATCTGCCTGCTGCTGGCGCTGTTCGCTTTCCAGCTGCTGCCGATCAACTATGCGGGGCTGGCATTGATACTGGTGGGGCTGGCGCTGATCGTGGGCGAGGCGTTGATGCCCAGTTTCGGCATTCTGGGAATGGGCGGCATCGTCGCCTTCGTGATCGGATCGGTGATGCTGATGGATGCAGACAACCTGAGAATTTCGTTGCCGCTGATCGGCGGCATCGCGCTGGTGGCGGCTATCTTCATGCTGTGGACACTGACCCGCTTCATGGGACTGCGTCGACGGCCGGTCAGGACCGGCCATGAACAGCTGCTCGGCAGCCAGGGGCGGGTGCTGAAGAGCTTCGAAGGGCGCGGCCATGTCCGTGTGAAGGGAGAGCGCTGGAACGCTCGCAGTGCCACCCCACTGCGCAAGGACCAGGTCGTCGAGGTCGTCGAGGTCGACGGGTTGACCCTGGTCGTGGAGCCAGTCGACAACTGAACCGCTGCTGTGCCTGTACTGTTGAAATTGCCCATACTACTCAGCCTTAGCGATACCAAGGAGATGGACCATGCTGATTTCCTATCTCGTGCCAGTGGTACTGGTTCTCATGCTGATCGCCGCATCGATCCGCATCCTGCCCGAGTACAAGCGGGGCGTCGTGTTCTTCCTGGGGCGCTTCCAGGCGGTCAAGGGGCCCGGTCTGATCATCGTGATCCCCGGTATCCAGCAGATGACCCTGGTGGACCTGCGGGTGATCACCATGGACGTGCCGGAGCAGGACGTCATCTCCCAGGACAACGTCACCGTCAAGGTCAATGCGGTGCTCTACTTCCGGGTGGTCGATCCGGAGAAGGCGATCATCCAGGTCGAGAATTTCACTGTCGCCACCAGCCAGCTGTCCCAGACCACGCTGCGTTCGGTGCTGGGCAAGCATGACCTGGACGAGATGCTCTCAGAGCGTGACAAGCTCAACGACGATATCCAGGAGATCATCGATGCCCAGACCGAGGAGTGGGGCATCAAGGTGGCCAACGTCGAGATCAAGCATGTCGACCTCGACGAGAGCATGATTCGCGCCATTGCCCGCCAGGCCGAGGCCGAGCGTGAGCGTCGCGCCAAGGTGATCCACGCCGAGGGTGAGCTGCAGGCCTCCCGGAAGCTGGTCGAGGCGGCCAATGTCATGGCCGAGAACTCGGCGGCGCTGCAGCTTCGTTACCTGCAGACCATGAGCGATATGAGCAACAAGAACGCCTCGACCATTTTCTTCCCGTTGCCGATGGATATCATGGAGGCGTTCCGCCACCTGAAGGCGTCGCCGGCTGCTCAGGCGCGTGCCGACAGGAACGCCCGGGGCAGTAGTGAAGAGGGCAATAGCGAGCCGGGCAACAGCGAGCAGGACAGGGGTGACGCCACCTGACCTCACTGCCATGGGCTCATGTAACATGGCATGCTAGGCGCCTCCCCCCGACAGCGAGGTCGCCTTGATTCACACCCTATCGCACCGCCAGCAGGGACTGCTTCTGACCGCCGGCGGTGCGCTGATCATTTCCCCCGATGCGCTGCTGATTAAGCTGATTGGCCTGCCGGATGCCGACATCCTGGTCTGGCGAGGCCTGCTGACTGCCCTGGGCTTCATTACCATCGTCGCCGCTCGCCATGGACACGGCTTTTTGGATGCTTACCGGCGCTGTGGCTGGACCGGTATCGGTGTCGCGGTGCTGTTCAGCTTCTCCACTTTCGGCTTCGTGCTGGGTAACCAGTATACCAAGGGCGGCAACGTGCTGATGATCCTGGCCGGTGCGCCCCTGATTGCGGCGCTGTTGTCACGGCTGTTCCTCAAGGAGTATCTGCCGCGGCGAACCTGGCTGGCCATCTGGCTCTGCCTGCTGGGGACCTCGCTGATCGTGCTCGACGATGCCGGTGCCGGTTCATGGATCGGCAACGGTTTCGCGTTGCTGGCGGCCACGGCGCTGGCAGCCAATTTCACCCTGTGTCGCACTCGCCCCGGCATCGACATGAGCCCCATGCTGACCCTCTCGGGCTGATCGTCGCCGCGACGGCGGCACTCTTCGGCGTGGCCAGTGGGGGGCTGTCGCTGCCCCTCGGGGAGAGCCTGGTGTTGCTGGTGCTGCTGTGCCTGGTGCTGCTGCCCCTGGGCTTCACCCTGATCCAGCGGGGCCCGCTCTACCTGCCTGCCGCCGAGGTGGGCCTGTTGATGCTGATGGAGGTGGTAGTGGGAACGCTGTGGGTGTGGTGGATTCTCGCCGAACGGCCCGCACCGGTGGCCCTGGTCGGTGGCGGCCTGGTGCTGGGTACTCTGCTGGCCAAGGGGCTCTATGAGCGGCGTATCGAGCGGCGACTGCGGGGTCAGGGTGCAGCGCAGCATCCTTTCTGCTAGACTTCGCCGCTCATGTCAGGGCCAATACTTCGACAAAAGTCGAAGCGTCAGCGGCAAGCGATGCTCCGCCCGGCAATAAAAGAGCAAGGAACGATACCAACGTGAATATCCTCCTGACAGGGCTGGCCACGCCGCCCTAGCGCAATTACCCCCTCCGTTTCCGGTAGTGGGCCGTTTCGTTCGGCATCACTGCCTGGCATCACGCGATGCCGTGGGCGCCACGCGCCCGATCTGCACGACCCGAAACGCGACGATCCTGATGAACTGCACCGATCCGGTGTGGCCTTGGCGTGGCGTTCGATATAGACCCTGGCGCCTGACGGCACGACTATAACCATCGACTGGGCAATAGCATGTACGAATCCATCAAGCAGACTTGGTTTTCCAATGTCAAGGGTGACACCCTTGCCGGTATCGTCGTCGCGTTGGCGTTGATTCCCGAGGCCATCGCCTTCTCGATCATCGCGGGGTCGACCCCAAGGTCGGTCTCTACGCCTCCTTCTGTATCGCCGTGGTCATCGCCTTTACCGGCGGCCGCCCGGGCATGATATCCGGTGCCACCGGCGCCATGGCGCTGCTGATGGTGCTCCTGGTGCGCGAACACGGCCTCGAGTACCTGCTGGCGGCCACGCTGCTTACCGGGGTGCTGCAGATCATTGCCGGGTATCTCAAGCTTGCCGAGTTGATGCGCTTCGTGTCCCGCTCAGTGGTCACGGGCTTCGTCAATGCCCTGGCGATCCTGATCTTCATGGCCCAACTGCCGGAACTGACGAATGTCACCTGGCATGTCTATGCCATGACGATTGCCGGGCTCGGCATCATCTACCTCTTCCCCTACGTGCCGAAAATCGGCAAGTCGATTCCCTCGCCGCTGGTGTGCATCGTGGTGCTCACCGCTGTCTACATGATCAGTGGTATGGATATCCGCAGCGTGAACGACATGGGTGAGCTGCCGGATACCCTGCCGATGTTCCTGTGGCCGGACGTGCCGCTGAACTTCGAGACGCTGATGATCATCCTGCCGACTGCCCTTATGTTGACCGTGGTGGGTCTTCTGGAGTCGATGATGACCGCCACTATCGTCGACGACCTGACCGATACCCCCAGCGACAAGAACCGTGAGTGCAAGGGCCAGGGCATTGCCAACATCGGCTCCGGTCTGATCGGCGGCATGGCGGGCTGCGCGATGATCGGCCAGTCGGTGATCAACGTAAAGTCCGGTGGCCGTACCCGGCTTTCCTCGCTGATCTCCGGCGTGGTGCTACTGATGATGGTGGTGTTCCTCTCCGACTGGGTCTCGCAGATCCCCATGGCCGCCCTGGTGGCGGTGATGATCATGGTCTCCATCGGTACCTTCAGCTGGAGCTCGATCCGTGACCTCAAGCAGCATCCCATGAGCACCAATATCGTGATGCTGGCCACCGTCGTCGTTACCGTGCTGACCCATAACCTGGCGATCGGTGTCTTCGTCGGCGTGCTGCTCGCCGCCATGAATTTCGCCAACAAGGTCGGCAATATCCTCTATATCGGCTCCGAAGAAGTCGACGAGGGCAGTCGTCGGGTCTACAAGGTGGTGGGTCAGGTGTTCTTCGCCTCCTCCGAGCGTTTCGGCAAGGCCTTCGACTTCAAGGAAACCGTGCAGAAGGTCACCATCGACCTCTCTCGCGCACACTTCTGGGACATTACCGCCGTGCAGACCCTGGACCGGGTGGTGATCAAGTTCCGGCGTGAAGGCACCGAGGTGGAGCTGATTGGTCTGAACGAGGCCAGCGCCACCATCGTTGACCGTTATGCCGTGCACGACGACCCTGCCGCCGTCGAGAAGTTGATGGGCGGGCACTGATCCGATACCTACGGCAGCCGCTGCGATACTAGCCGGCTGCCATTTATTTATTCTTCTTGCCTTGAACAGGAGACTCGCATGTATTTTCTGAAGCTACTCAATCTTGGGTTCGCACCTATTGCCTCTACCGTAGTGCCGGCCTACCGCAGCAAGCGCCTGGAAGACGTGTGCCGCGTCTTCATGCCTTGGGAGAACCGCCGTGTCACGCCGCGGCATGGTGAGGTATTCACGCATGGCGGCGATCACATTGCTCGTCGCAGCACCGATCTGACCGCAAAGGCGGCCTGTCACGGTGTGTTCCGCTAAGTGCCACTATCGCCAATCGCTGCCGTCAAGGAGAGGGATATGACAGATCAGGTAATGGCCGCCATCGACGGCTCGCAGTTCTCCGAAGTCGTATGCGACTGCGCCGCCTGGGCCAGCCAGGCGCTGAAGGCACCACTGACCTTCCTGCATGTGGTGGACAATCACCCACAGACCGCCGAGGCGGATCTGTCCGGGAATATCGGCCTGGGGTCGCGGGAGCACCTGCTAGAAGAGCTGGCAAGTCTTGACGAGCAGCGCGCGAAACTGGCCCAGGAGCAGGGGCGGGTGATGTTGGCTGCTGCCAAGGAGCGGGCCATTGAGGCAGGCGTGGCAGAGCCCATGACACGCCAGCGCAACGGGACCCTGGTCGAGACCCTCAGTGAGCTGGAAAACGATATCCGGCTGCTGGTCATCGGCAAGCGCGGCGAAACCGCCCACCAGGCCAGCGAGCACCTGGGTTCCAATCTGGAGCGGGTGGTGCGCACCCTGCACCGGCCGATCCTGATGGTACTGGACACCTTCAAGGCCCCGGAGAAGGTAATGCTCGCCTTTGACGGCAGCAACACCACCCGCAAGGGCGTCGAGATGCTGGCCAAGAGCCCGCTGTTCCAGGGAATCCCCTGCCACGTGGTGATCGTCGGCGCCGAGACCGGTGACAATCGTTCCCAGCTCGACTGGGCGTTGAAGACCCTACGCGATGCCGGTCACGAGGCGGAGGGTGCCATACGTGCCGGCGAGGTGGAAGAAGCCTTGCACAGTTACCAGCAGGAGCATGCCATCGACATGCTGGTGATGGGCGCCTATGGCCACTCGCGCATTCGCCATCTGCTGGTGGGCAGCACGACCACCGCCATGCTGCGGGGCAGTCAGATGCCGATCCTGCTGCTGCGCTGAGGCTTTCCCCGGCCGGCCCTTCCTACGGGAAGCGTGCCGGCTTTTTAGGTTCAATGTCGCTGAGCACTAGTGGAGTGCGGCCGGGCCTCTTCCCTTGAATAGTCGTTCAAGGGTTTGTTATCGTGAGCACCTGTTAACCTGACTATCCAGATACCTTTCTTGAGGTCGCTGGTAACTGTAGGAGGAGCAATCCGATGACTCAGTTACTCAC
>NZ_AZQX01000361.1:0-42659 GCF_000568385.1 Halomonas sp. BC04 | reverse complement strand
CGAAAGATATAGCTAATGAGGCGTGCCATGGGGGTCGTCTGGGTACGAAGCACAATATCTTCGAGGCGATTAGTGAGTTCAGTGGTCAAATAGTTGAGGAATTCAGCTCGACAGGCTGGCTGTCGATTCAAGATAACACGGCCAGCCTCTGTAGAGATGGAGAGAACATGAGTCCGGCGAAGCGTTTCGGCCGAGCATCGATATAAACCACCCATCGAAACCAAGCTAAGCTCACCAAGTACCTCGCCACGCCCAGCGAAGCGTATTGTCGCAGTTTGGCCATCCTGAGTGTTACGCTCAAGCCTGACAACACCGTCGATAATAAGGAAAAATGTCTTCGATGGAAAGTTCTGTCGATATAGCCAGGCGCCATTATCGAATATACTAACTTCAGAATTAATTAATAAATGATTGATGTCCTCGTCAGTGAGCGGACTAAGCCAAGGCACGCAGCGCACAAAATGGCGCAGCTGAGAAAGCTTGGTAATCTGAATGGGGGAGTTGTCGCTGTTTTGTATGGCAGGCATTTTCTAACCTATATATTCTAGCAGAAATCGTGCGTCCCGGCTAAACACCAGAGCAAGAAATAGGCCCCTCCGAGTGAGATGCCTGGCGCTGATGGATGCTCTAATATCATGGTGGCGACTGTTTAAGGCGCGGTCGCAGTACCACTTCTCCTAAACTTGAAGGAAAGATGGATTCGGCAGCCCATCGTCCCCGCCACCAAGGCTATTGACTGTCCTTCTTTGTCTGCTTCACCTCCCGGATCACACTGCTTTGCCTGAATCCTGGTTGAGGCGGCAACAGCCGCTCATGGCTACATTGACGGAGAGGAAGCAGTCAGAAGCAGGGCTGCGACCAGCACGATCATTACCATCAGCCCGGCTTCGAGAGCGATGCTGTGGCTCAGCCGACTGGCTGCCTTCGGCTCTTCTCGTGCCATGGCGGGGATCAGCCAGCAACGGTTGATGGCACCCAGTACCAACAGCAGTGCCACCAGAGCCAGCTTTACCGAGAGCAGTTGACCGTAAGGTGTGTCCCGTAGCGCGCTGGGCCGCCCCCCCAGCAGCCAGATGGCAAGGCTGCTACCGGCGATGAGCAGAATAGGCACCAATAACAGGGCGAGTGAGCCGAAGCGCATCAGCAGCCGTGCTGACTCGGTAGACGAGCCGCTTCTGGCCAGCCGATATAGTGGCATCAGCGCCGCGGCCCAGAAGGCAGCTAGGCTCAGGTGCAGCATCAACAACGCACTCTGCCAAGGCGCGCCGCGGGTATGGCCCACCTGGCAAAAGCCAGGAGCACCAGCCCGATGCCCGCTAAGCTCAGTCCGTGGCGAAGCCGCTGGAACTGGCCTTCCAACAGGTTGGCTTGCAGCAGAAGCAGCCCGACCAACGCCAGCCGCAAACGATCACCCTGTGCACCTTCACCACGATGCCCAGCAGCACCGGGTTACGGGCCGCTGCCCAGTTGCCTCCGCCCAGATAAGCGGCTTGGAGCAGCCAGAGCAGTAGCAGCATGCCGATAGCGGTCCAGGTGGCGAACAGGATACTGCGCTGGAGCATGGTCGCTTCCTGCGAAGGCAGGGAGGGGAAGGCGAAGCGAAACAACACGCCGCCCATCGCCAGCAGTGCACACCCATAGAACCCAGCCAGGGACAGGACCCGGCCGATAGACCAGGGATCCAGGCCGGCCAAGGCAAGGTCGTTCATGATTTACTCTTGAATCGTGAAGCGGTAATCGCCCGACATGGTATGGCCATCCTCGGCGATACCGCGCCAGACGACCTGATAGTCACCTGCCTTCAGGGCGGCGGCGGGCATGGCGGTATGCTCCTCCGCCAACGGGCCGGTCGGGTCCTCGCTCAGCTCGACGGCACCCTGGGGGCCGCTGACATCGAACTGCGTGATACGAATCGGCGAATCGAACTGGAGAACCAGCGTGTCAGGCGCTTGTTCCAGCAGCGCACCATCGGGTGGATGCGTATCGGTAATATGAGCGTGGGCCCAGAGCGTTTGGCTTAGCAGGCTAAGTGCGAGTACCAGTGCCACCATAAGAACTTGCCTACTGGATATTGCTATCATTACCTGCTCCTTCGAGAATGCCTTTGAAAGCGGCTTCGCCCTATTGGCACGAACCTGGTTGCGCTCTATTGGTGCCAATCCTATTGGTGATGCATTATCATCGCTGCTTTTCTCTTCATCGGGTTTGGCCGACCTCTGGTGCTCTAGGCAGCCGGCGTGGTGCATATTGAAGTTTTCAAGCTAGGGAAAAAGCCGCGGGCTCACATGAGATCCCTGCCGCGATGTACCGGTATGTCGTGCAAACCGAAGGGCTTGCGCATGGATTCAATCATGTAGAAGTCCGGTTGATGCTCGATTTCCTTCCACTCATACCATTCAGGTTTTTCGATCTCTTCATACTCGACCACCAGCATGGAGCCGCCGTGCTCTCGACCGTCGTTTGTCGTGTGATGGTCGATGTGGTCATGGGTCATCCAAAGGCCTGGGTTGTCCATGTGAACAATCACATCATAGCGCTCACCTGGCTGCATACCCACTACATCGGCTTCATAAGGCTCCGGCAACGGTGTGCCGTCCTTATGGGTGACGAGCATGTCATGTCCATGTAGATGGAAAGCCACGGGAATGGTCGCCGCAAAAAGCCTCATGCGGAGCACGTCTCCTTCCTGCACCCGGATGGCTGGGTCATGGGAAATGACTTGCCGTTGATGGAGTAATAATTCAACACGTCTCCGGGGCCCGGCCCATCTCCAAACCTGTCGGCATACTTGGATGACCATCCGGAGAACATGAGAATCGCGTCATGCGTCACCTCCTGCTCCAGTGCCGACGGCTCCTTAGGCTCCACGATAAGGGGCCCCACATGCCCCGGATGCCGACGTGTTCGTTGACATTCACATGGCAGTGATACCAGAGGCTACCCGCCTTATCGGCCACGAATCGATACGTAAAGCTCTCCCCCGGTTCGATGCCATGCTGGGTCACATGCGGAACCCCGTCAGATTGCCAGGTCCCTGTCTGGAAAATGCCATGCCAATGTACGGTGTGGTTAAGTCCCGTGAAGTTGTGTACTGTTACCTCTACTTCGTCACCTTCCTGCACCCTGATCAAGGGCCCGGGTACTTGGCCATTGAAACCCCATACCTGCGCCTTAAAGTTCGGCGCCACGTCGATTTCGACTTCTTCGATAGTCATCTCAAACTGACGCACCTCAGCCATTGCAGTGGGCATGGCGGTCAGCAGCGCAATCAGCAGGGTCAAACGCATAGCCATCAACATTGCATTATCTCCGTTTTTAAAATCAGGTGCATACGGACATGGGCTCGCTATCACTATTCCTCGCAACACAACTCGCGCATGTAGCGAACCAGGTCGTGGATCTGATCGTCGTCAAGGTTGTGATTCCATGCTGGCATCAATACCGACTGGCTGATCGATGCACCGCCATCCCTTACGACACGAAACAATTCCTCGTCCGTGCGCCCCATCATCTCGCGACGGTCGGTGTGATCCCTGGGGAACACTGACATGTGCGGCGCATTGATACCCTTTCCTGTCCCCTCTACTCCGTGACATTGAGAACAATAGCGTTCATAGAGTAGGCGGCCTTCCTCGGCTACTGCGGAGCCCGCAACGGTCGTCAGCAGCACAATCATTACAAGGATTCGCATAATTACTCCTCGGCAATGGTCTTGAGATAGTCCACCAGCTTGTGGATGGCGGCATCGTTCATCTCGAGCACCGGCATCATGGTGTCCGGATTCCAATGCACCGGAGATCTCACAAAGGACACGATGAATTCCGGCTGGAGGCGATCCCAGGCGCTATGTAGCTCAGGCCCAGATTTTCCGCCTTCGCCTTGCACGTCCTCATGGCATGCGACACAACCTTTGAAGCGCCTGAAGTCCATCTGCCCCATTCGCAAGGACACCGAGCCCGGCTCATAGTCTTCCTCTGCGAGCCGTTCCGCGTATGGAGTCAGGGTCATCAGGAACCCGGCGACCTCCTCGGCAAGTTCGGCGTCGAGAGCTGGATGGGTGACTAGACTCGCTTCATCGATTACGTCACCGTCCGGAGTTGTCTGGATGTGAGCCGGCGGGTAGTGGCCGGCAGGCCGGATTCGTTCGGGTGCCTGAAGCCAATCGCGGAGCCACTCCTGCCGATACTTGTCGCCTGCGTAGTAGAGCGGCGGTCCGTTCTGCGCCCAGTTATCGGCCGAAGGACCAGGTTCACGACCCAACGGCTCGGCTGCATGACAGGCCACGCAATTCTCTGTGACGAAAGTTGCCACGTCGGTGCCGGCCCCGCTCTCGAAGTAGCGGGGCGTGTCATCGGCCCCCGCTTGGGCTGCGAGGGCAGCCAGCACACAGAAAGGCAACCATCTGGTAATCGGCATAAGATCACCCCCTATCAGTCGCATGGAAATGGATCAGCGCGGAATCAGGTTGTCGCCGCGTCCCAGCTCCGGGTCGGCGTCGGAATGGTTCATCAGCACCGTGATCGCGCCTTTCATGGCATGGCGCATGCGATGATCAACAATCGCATTGTTGGTCGGTCGGTCTGCAGGCGGCACGATATCCATCACCATGCCGTGCGAAGGTGCCACTTCGACTGTCTGCAAGCCGTGGCGTAGATTCAAAGGATTGCCGTTATCCCAGACACGATCCCAGATTCCGGCAATCGGATGGAGTGCGGCGGACTCGTTGATCATGGCGTTCACGAAGTACATGCGGACCCGCTCTCCGGGCTCCGCCTCAAGTGTTAGCGCCGCATTGGGATCATGTACCGGGTCGTAGTGAAAGGACTTGCCATTGATCAGGGCGGCCTGCCAGCGTTGGCCCATGGTGATATCTTCCGGCGATGCTCCCTGCTCAAATAGGTCACCTTGAACCAGCACATACTCACGATCCGGTTCCGGATAGGCGTCCGTGTAGCCCTCCTCTGGATCCACGATAATCACCCCGTACATCCCGCGTGCGATGTGTTCCGACATCGAATCGCTGCCGCAATGATAGAGGAACACGCCAGGGTAATCGGCCGTGAAGGAAAACTGCTTGCTTTCCCCCGGACGGACATCGCTGAACTCATCGAGCACGTCGACACGTGCGGCATGGAAATCCATGGAATGACTGTTGCCGCTATCCGGATGGTTGTGCAGGGTGAAATTGACGGTGTCCCCCTGCCGGACCCGGACCAGCGGACCAGGAATGGTGCCATCGTAGGTCCACATGCGCTGGGTGCTGCCGGCGTTGTCCACAGCAATATCGACTTCCTTGGCCGTCATCTCGATGTCCACGGTCTCGGCGTGCAGGGGGTAAGCGGTGAATCCGGCCACCGCGAGCAGTGCAGCGGGTAGTGTGCGTCTCAACATGATGATCCCCATTTTGGTTGACGTCAGCGACAGAGAATCTGTGACCTGGAAGAGTCATCCAGAAAGATTCTGATGAAGAGCATCTTTGGCAGACGTCGCTTAAACATCAAGCACAGTTGCACACTGTTTTCACCGTAACAGTTAGAGGCGCGCCAGCTCTCCGCCTGGTTTGCATGCCAGGTGTCTAGGTGCCAAAACCCCGATTTTCAGATATTTCCGGCTGACGGATGCGCAAGCCATCAGGTGCTGGGCACATCCCCATTGCATCTTATTATTTTTCTTGTAAGATTCTTTCTGAAGGAATCTTTTGTCTGAAGGGCGCAATCGGAGAAATGCATGCAGCTTACCCAGTTCACTGACAATGCTCTCCGGGTACTCATGTACCTGGGCTTTCGCAACGAGGATCAGGTCACCATTTCCGAGATATCGAGCGCCTACGACATCTCCAGGAGCTATCTGATGAAAGTTGTCAGCCATCTGGCAGCTAAGGGGTTCGTGCATACGTCCCGTGGCAAGGGCGGGGGAATTCGCCTCTCCCGCCATCCTTCACTGATCAATCTGGGCGAGGTCATCCGCGAGTGCGAGCCGGACTTTCACGTGGTGGAGTGCCTGGGGCCTGTACAGTCGTCCTGCCCCCTTCTACCAAATGCGTGCTGCGCTCGATCCTGCGCGAGGCGATACATGGGTTCCTCAGCATCCTGGACAAGTACAGCATCGAAGATCTGGTGGCGAGCCCCAGTGTTGGTCATGAGCTCTTGCGCAGTCCCAACTGAGTCCAATGTCGCCCCGTTGACAGTCGACGCCCTGCCCGCGGAGCTGGGGATATTGGGAAACGTAGCGTGAAAGAGGAGAGTCCCAACATGCGTGAGGATCGTTCTCCCCTCATCTATGAAGGCATCGCCAAGCGGACGGCCGATCTGATCCGATCAGGTATGCTGCGATCGGGAGACCGACTTCCATCGCTCAGGCAAGTTAGCCGTCAGAATCACGTAAGCCTGGCGACGGCAATTCAAGCCTATCGATGGCTCGAGGAGCGCGACCTCATTTTTGCGCGGCCCGGATCCGGGTTCTTTGTCACTTACGGTGAGCATGGCACGGCCATGCAAGGTGAAGCCGGCGCAGTAATGCTTTCAGCCGATTCACGCCCTTACGACACAGCTTCAGAGCTTTGGCTGCCTCCCCGGCCGGCATCGGGCCTTCTGCCGGAGCACCGGCTCAGTCGGCTCATCGGCGCGATGGTGCGGCGCCACCCATCAATGATCAACTATGAGACTGGTCCGGCCGGGGACCACGATCTTCGAAGCCAGATTGCACGCCGAGCCACCAGTCTGGGCCTTGACTGTCACCCCGAGGACATCGTAGTCACTTCAGGTGGACTTGAGGCGATAACTCTTGCCCTGCGAGCTGTATCGGAGCGGGGTGATGCGATTGCAGTGGAATCCCCCTGCAGTGCAGCCACACTCAGCGTGCTTCGAAGTCTTGGGCTTGTGCCCATGGAAGTGGACGCGACGAGAGAACACGGCATTCATCTCGGCCGATTGGATGAAATGCTTACCACCCGGGATATCCGTGCCTGTCTGTTCGCAACGAACTGCTCGGATCCACTGAGCTATGTGATGTCCGATGCCAGCAAGCGTGATCTCATGCGTATCCTCGCGCGCCATGGCGTTCCACTGATAGAAAACGACATTCTTGGGGATCTGGCCTATGGCGAACGCCCCAGCCCTGCAGCGGCCTTTGCCGTACAAGATAATACACAAGTCTGCTCGTCGTTTACCTACACCCTGGGAGCCGGCTTGCGGCTGGGTTGGCTGGCGCCGGGTAAATACCTTGCTCGGGTGTTGGAGCTGAAGGCGGCTTCCAGCGTATCGCCTCCTCCGCTTATCCAGTGCGCTGTGGCAGATTACCTCCAGGGTAGCGGATTCGAACGGCACCTCCGGGCACTGCGAAGGGCATTGGAGTTGCGCACAGAGGTCTTGGCGCAAGCTGTGAGTGCATATTTCCCCCCGGCTACCCGCCTGTACCCTCCTGCGGGAGGATCTTCCATGTGGATCGAACTTCCACCCAGCTCTGATGCGTGTTCACTGTGGGAGCGCTCACCAGGTAACGGTATTGACTGGGTACCTGGTTGCCGGTTCACGACGAGCCGCACGCTCTGCGACTTTATGCGCATACCGGCTACCGAGGTGCGGGGACATGCAATGGACGCGCGGATCACAGCACTCGGGACACAGGTGAAAAGGATGTCATTCTGATGCCCGCTGCGCCGATCACCCACGCCTCTGGGGTGATCGAGGCGGCTTAGCGTGGTTCCGTCTGACCGACCGGCTAGAGGTGGCATATCCCCCAATCTCCCTTGACGAAACAGTAAAAGTGCCTAACTTTAAAGAAGTAAAATAGATGCTTCTTTATGGTGTGATACGAAGCTCTTCAATGAGGTTCGCACGATATCCAGCTTTAGGAGCCAAATATGCAATTTTCTCAACGCAGAATTTCTCTAGCCTGGGGCACTAGCTTTGCCATCTTGGTCGTGTGTCTCCTGATGGGTGCGATCGTCGCATCTGCGGACAGTAACGGTGAGCAGGAGGAGGCCGACTCATGGCTGCCCAGCCTCATTACAGAGACGCCCCAAGAAGGCTTTGCCATGGCCGTCACGCTTTCCCAAAGAGGCGTTGTCGCCACCCAGCCTGATGCCGAGGTTCGCATGGCACAGCGCTCCGAGTATGACGATGACCCCGACAGTCTGATCGCGGCATCGCAGGTGATTGCCACGCATTTCCGCACAGTTGCTGCAGCCAATGACTACTGGCGCGAGTAGCGCTTCTGGCCAGGTTTAGAAACACACTAGGAGGAGGTGGCATGTTCGTTTATTTTCAGGATGCTAATCAAACGCATTCGCTGGGTAATGCCCTGATGGTAGCTGGTTTACTACTGCTATTAATGGGAATTTTGGGGGGGTACATACTCGATAACTACCTGTCACTTTTCATTCAGGTGGTGGCCCATCTGCTTGTCATCGCTGGTCCAACGCTTATCAAGATCGGGTATGTGATACGTCTCAATGCCCGTCAGCGCCTGCACCTGGCCTATTGAGGGAGGCGCCATAACAGGAGACCTTGATGATCAAGGTACAGCTCTACCGCTACCACCCCGAGCAGGACGATCTTCCACGGATGGAAACGTTGGAGGTCGAGGAGCGCTTCCGAAAAGCAATGGTGCTGGATGTCCTCGAGCACTTGAAACAGCAGGATACCACTCTGGTCTACCGGCGCTCCTGTCGTGAAGGGGTGTGCGGCTCCGATGGCATGAACATCAACGGCAAGAATGGCCTGGCCTGTGTGACGCCGGTCGCTGAGGCGCTGAGCGGGACGGATACCTTGACGATCAGGCCGCTACCCGGGATGCCGGTGATTCGAGACCTGGCTGTGGATTACAGCCTTTTCTTTCGCCAGTTCGAGAAGATTCGCCCCTGGCTGATCAACGACAAGCCGCCTTCTACCAGCGAGCGGCGGCAGAGCCCGGAGGATCGCGAGAAGCTCGACGGCCTCTACGAATGCATCCTGTGTGCCTGCTGCAGCTCGGCCTGCCCCTCCTGGTGGTGGAATCCCGACAAGTACATTGGCCCGGCCGGGCTGCTGCAGGCTTATCGCTTCCTCATCGATAGCCGCGATACCGCCACCGACGAGCGGCTGGCCGACCTCGACGACCCCTTCAGCGTGTTTCGTTGCCGACAGATTGCCAACTGCACCTGGGTATGCCCCAAGGGGCTCAACCCGATGCGTGCCATCGGTCATATCAAGGTGATGCTCCTGGCGAGGGGCAGCTGACCAGAGCCCGCATTCGAATAAGAAGGAGCTACACGATGGCATTTCAACAGGTGAAGGATCTGCTGGCATGGATTCATGAGTTCCATCAAAAGCTTAGCGAGCAATATACTCGACTCGCTGAACTGCAGCAGGATGAGCGCATGAAAATGGCGTTGGTGTTTCTGGCCGACCGTGAGCGGCGGATGCAGGAGGGTATGGCGGCTTATCTGGAGGACGCCGATGAGGGGCTCTTGACCACTTGGCTGATCGACAGCCAGGAGTTTGTTCATCCCCGGGTGCTGGAACGGATTCCCGAGTGCCTTGGCTGTCAAGATATTCATGACATCCTGGCGAACGTAATGACGGCCCATCAGACCCTCAAGGACATGTATCGTCTGCGGGCCGAACTGTCCTCCATTCCCGAAGAGACAGAGCTTTTCGAGAGGCTCGCCGAGCAGCAGGACGCGGAGGCGCGCCTTCAGACCCGCGATATCGCGCGTCTCGACATGTACTGAGTTCTTGGGGGCGGTCCCGTGAATAAAAGCGCCCCGGCCAGGCCGGGGCGCTGTCGTCGTGTCAACGGTGCCGCTAGTGCTCAGGCCGCGTCGAGGGGGCGCGAGGGGCCAAAGTGCTCGAAATGGCGGCGGCTCTCGTCGACGCCGAGTTCCGCCAGTGCACGGTCCACCGCAGTCATGAAGCCCTGGGGGCCGACGAAGAAGCAGCGTGGCTGGCCTTCCGGGAGATGGCGCCGCAACAGCTCACGGTCAATCCGGCCGATATGGTCGGCCTGGTCGCCTCGCTCATGAACCATCACCGTCTGCAGCTGTTCCGGATGCGCTTCGGCCAGGGCCGTGATCTCGTCCCGGAAGGCGTGGTGCTGAGCATCCAGGGCGGCGTGCAGGTAGACCACTTGGCGCCCCTGGGCGAGCGCCTGGCGAGCCAGAGGCAGCATCGGCGTCTGGCCGACACCACCCGAGGCCAGCAGCAACGGCCCGTCACCGTCCTGCAGGGTCAGGTCGCCGGCGGGGGGCAGTAGTTCCAGGGTATCGCCCACCGCCATGGCGTCGTGCAGGTGGCAGCTGGCTCGGCCCTGGGGTTCACGCTTGACCGAGATGCGATAGTGCTTGCCGTTGGGTACATCCGACAGGCTGTAGTGGCGATAGAGCGGCTCGCCGTCGATGGTGAGCCTGACGCCGATGTACTGCCCGGGGGCATGCTCGGCAACCGGACCGCCGTCGACGGGCGCCAGCACGAAGGAGCGAATCACCGTGCTTTCCTGATGAATGTTGGCGATGCGAAACTCGCGGGGACCGCGCCAGCCGCCGGGGCGCCGCTCGAACTCCAGGTAGCGGTGATCCTCCAGCTCGATCAGCAGTCCGGCGAGCTCTTCATAAAGCGTGCTCCAGGCGTCGGCGATCTCCGGTGTCACGGCGTCGCCCAGCACCTCACCGATGGCGGCCATCAGGCACTCGCCGACAATGGGGTAGTGCTCGGGGCGAATGTCCAGGGAAACGTGCTTGCTGACCACCGTAGCCAAGGTCTCGCGCACCTTCTCGCGGTCTTGGCGAAGTTGCACATAGGCCAGCACGGCGCCGGCCAGCGCCCTGGGCTGGCCTCCGTCGGCCTGGTGGGCGTCGTTGAATAGCGGCTTCACCTCGGGGTAGCGGGTGAACATCAGCGGGTAGAAGCGCTGGGTGATGGCATCGAGGTGTTCCGCCACGACCGGGGCGGTGGCCTCGATCAGCTGTTCCTGCTCGTGGGTGAGCATGGGGCGTCTCCTTCGTCAGGGATGACTTTATAAAGAAGTATGTAGAATACTTCTTTAAGAAGGCGATGACGTGAGACCCAATGTCGCAGCCAGGATCGGAAAAGCCGGGGGAATCCCCGGCTTTTCGCTTTCTCGGTGTGACCTTGGACTTCTGGGCCTACAGCCCGATGCGATGGGCCCGGTGGGTAAAGAAGATGCCGCTGGGCGACTCGGCCGGCAGGGTCGCCAGGACCTCGAAGGTACGGGTGTCGTAGACGGTGATCTGGTTGCTGTCCCGGGCCGAGATCCAGATATGTTCGCCACGAGGCGTGAATTCCTTGTGCAGGATCGACTCGCCGGGCGACAGAGTCTCTATCACCTCCAGGGTGCGGGTGTCGATCACCTGCACCTTGTCGTTGAGGGGATGGGCGAAGGTGACCCATACCTGCTGCTCGTCGGGGCGGCTCATGACGAAAATGGGCTGGCCGTGCACCTCGATGCGCTCGGTCAGCGACCAGTCGCGGGTATTGGCCACCAGCACCTCGTTGCGGCCCACGGCGGGGAAGAAGGCCTGGTCGCCGGCCATGGCCCAGCCCTCCAGGTGCGGCATCTTGTAGACCGGCAGGCGCTCCTCGCCGCGGCCGTAGTCGGGCAGGATGCGCTGTACACCATTCTCCGGGTGCCACAGGTCGAGCAGGGCCATGCCGTCCTCGCCGAACAGGCCGGCAATGTAGTAGCGGCCGTTGGGTGTGATCAGGGCGTCGTAGGGCATGCTGCCGACATCAGGGTACTTCGTCAGCGCCGGCGGCTCGGTGGACATGTCCAGGGTCCAGATCTCGCCGGCCTCGAAAAGACTGAAGACGAAGATGTTGCCGGGCACGTCCACCACGCCCACCACCTTGGCCTGGTCGGTGGTGCCGTCGGGCTTCTCATAGGTGGCCGGCACGTCGATCACCAGCTCCATGGTCTCGACGTCGAAGACCTTTACGCCGCCCGGTTCGTAGTTGCCCACCGCCACGTAACGGCCGTCCTGTGAGATGGCGCCGCCGATGCTGTTGCCGCCCTGAATGATGCGCCCGTCGATCTCGCCGGTCAGCAGGTCCAGCCGGGTCAGGCCGCCGTCACGGCCGAAGACGAAGGCGTGACGGGCGTCGCGGGTGAATTTCACCGAGGCGTGGGAAAGATCGCCGAAGCCCTCGATGTTCTTGAGCACGGTCTTGTGGGTGGTGTTGACCAGGGCCACGCTGCCGGTGGCGCGCTCGATGACCACACCAAGGTCGCCGGTGCCGCGCAGCTCGACATGTGCCGTGGCGTCAGGCTCGGCAACTGCCGGGCTGGTCAGCAGCAGGGCAGCGGCGCCGGCGGCGAGCAGCGTCTTGATCGGGGTGAAGAGAGGCATGGACGACTCCTGGTCAGTCTGGCGAATTCAGTGTTTCGAGGGGGTTGTCGTGTCGCAGGTGGTCGGCGATCCAGCGGGCGTCTTCCTCGCTGATCAAGGCCTTCCAGCCCGGCATGGCGCTGCCGGGAATGCCGTGCAGGATGATGTGGGCGAGCGCATCGACGGTGAACCCCTCCATGCGATCCCGCGGCAGCGCCGGGCCCAGTCCGCCGCGCAGTGTCATGCCGTGACAGGAACCGCAGTCCTGGTAGAGCAGGGTCTCGAGCTCGGCCTGGCGCTGGGGATCGAGGTCACCCTCGCGGCTCTCCGCCATGGCGGTGGCCGAGAGCAATATGCCGATGAGCATGAAGAGAGCCGGCTGGTGCATGGAAAACCTCGCAAGACGACGGAAGAGGAAAGGCCGCGAGTGGACGTGGGCCGTCAGCGAAGTGTCCCCCCGTTGCGGTTTCACTGCTTTGACGGATATCAAGGTCGGGCGAGTAAAAATTCCTCTTTTGACCTGTGTCAACCGCAGCGCCGATGACCGCTTAAAGACGTGATGAGGCATGTAAGATGCGTCTTAACATCATGCTTTCCATCGACCGGCTCGGTACCTGCCCATGGCTGCACTTGACCTTCTCGACCGTCGCCTCATCGACACCTACCAGCGCGGCCTGCCGATCTGTGAGCGGCCCTATGCCGCCATGGCAGAGCAGCTTGGGGTGAGCGAAGCCGAGGTGGTCGCGCGGCTGCAGGCCCTGCAGGACGAGAAGGTGTTGAGCCGGGTCGGCCCGGTCTTCGATCACGCCCGGGCCGGCGCCAGCTGCTGGCGGCGGTGGCGGTGCCGGAAGCGCTGCGTGACGAGGTGGCCGAGGTGATCAATCGCTCTGCCGGGGTCAACCACAACTACGCGCGTGAGCATCGCTACAACCTCTGGTTCGTGATGACCGCCGCCGACGAGGGGCAACTGGAAGTGCGGCTCGATGCGCTGGAGGCCGAGCTCGGCCAGCCACTACTGCGCTTGCCGATGCTCGAGGGCTTCCATATCGACCTGAGCTTCCCCATACCCTGGGCCGAGTTGGAGGCGCCATGAGTCTATCCCTGTCCAGTACCCTATCCGAGACCCATGCCGAGCACCGCCTGCGTGCGCTGCTGGAGAGCGGGCTGCCGCTGACCGCCCGGCCCTGGCACACCCTTGCCGAGCGGTGCGGGATGAGCGAGAGCGAGGTCATGGCCTGCGTGCAGCGCTGGCAGGAAGAGGGGCTGATCAAGCGCATGGGCCTGGTGGTCAAGCATCATGCCCTGGGTATCTGCGCCAATGCCATGGTGGTCTGGAACGTGCCCGACGAGGCGGTTGGTGAGCTGGGCAGACGCCTGGCGGCCGAGCCCGCCGTGACGCTTTGCTACCGCCGCCCGCGGCGGTTGCCCGACTGGCCCTACAACCTGTTCTGCATGATTCATGGCACTCGTCGCGACCGGGTTCTGGCCGCGCTGGACGAGATCGTCGAGCGCCAGGCGCTGCAGGCCATTCCCCACCGCGTGCTGTTCAGCCTCAAGGCCTACAAGCAGCGCGGGGGCCGCTATACCCGAGAGGACGACAGCCATGATCGCAGAACGACTCAGTCGGCCTGAGCCGGCGGAGCTGGACGCCGCCGACCGGCGCATCATCAACCGCCTGCAGGATGGCCTGCCGCTGGTCGAGTCGCCCTTTGCCGCCGTGGCGGCGGAAATCGACCTGAGCGAGGGTGAACTGCTCTATCGGCTCGAGCGACTTCGCGACAGCGGCGTGCTCAGCCGCTTCGGCCCCATGTACCACGCTGAGCGGCTGGGCGGTGGGCTCACCCTGGCGGCGCTGGAAGTGCCGGAAGCCGACTTCGAGCGAGTTACTGAGGCGGTCAACGCCTTCCCCGAGGTGGCCCATAACTACCGCCGCGAGCACCGTCTCAACATGTGGTTCGTGCTGGCCACCGAGACGCCGGAAGGCATCGCCGAGGCGATCGAGGCGATCGAGGCGGCCACCGGCCTGCCGGTCTTCAACATGCCCAAGCAGGAGGAATTCCATGTCCGTCTCCACCTGCCCGTCTGAAGCGAACGTCGCCACTCCTGTGCCGGGTAGCCTGGACGCCGTCGACCGCGCCATCATTCTCGCCACCCAGGCCGGCCTGCCTCTGGTACCCGATCCCTGGAGCGCCGTGGGCAAGCCGCTGGGCATCGACGGGGAAGAGGTGCGCCGGCGGATGGAGCAGATGCAGGTGTCCGGGATCATCCGCCGCATTGCCGCGGTGCCCAATCACTACCGGTTGGGCTACCTGGCCAACGGCATGACCGTCTGGGACGTGGACGACGCCCATATCGACCGCCTGGGGCGTGCCGTGGCGGCATTGCCGGGGGTCAGCCACTGCTACCGTCGGCCGCGCCACCTGCCGGAATGGCCCTACAACCTGTTCGCCATGCTGCATGGCCAGACCCACGCCGATGTGGAGCGTCAGGCCGATGAACTTCGCTCCCTGCTCGGTGACGCCTGCCGGGATCATCGCATTCTCTACAGCTCACGCATTCTCAAGAAGACCGGCCTGCGACTGGCCGGCCGGTCCGACAGGCAGGCCTAGGCAGAGCCAAGGCGCGCCGATAGAGGAGTTTCCCATGTTCAGAGTCACCCGCTACATCAAGTCCCTGGTCGAGCCCACTCCTGTGCCGCCGGCGCGCAAGCCGCCTGGCCCGGTGGTGATCTGGAACCTGATCCGTCGCTGCAACCTGACCTGCAAGCACTGCTACACCACCTCGGCGGACATCGACTTCGCCGGCGAGCTCTCCAACGCCGAGGCCCATGCGGTGCTCGATGACCTGCAGGGATTCCAGGTGCCGGCGCTGATCCTTTCCGGGGGCGAGCCGCTGATGCGACCCGATATCTTCGAACTGTCGCGGCGGGCGCGGGAGCTGGGCATCTATACCGGGCTGTCCACCAACGGCACCCTGATCGATGAGACCAACATCGACGAGATCGCCGACATCGGCTACGACTACGTCGGCATCAGCATCGATGGCCTGGAGGAGACCCACGACGTGATCCGCCAGCGCAAGGGCGCGTTTCGTGAGTCCATGCACGCGGTCAAGCTGTGCAAGGAGCGTGGCATCAAGGTGGGGCTGCGCTTCACCCTGACCCAGCAGAATTACGAACAGCTCGGTGACATCCTGGCGCTGATCGACGAGCACGACGTCGACAAGTTCTACCTCTCGCACCTCAATTACGGCGGCCGTGGCCACCGCCACGGCAAGCATGATGCCTGGCACCAGATGACCCGGGACGCCATGACCCAGCTGTTCGACCACTGCCGGGCGGAACTGGCCCGCGGCGTCGAGCGCGAGTACGTCACCGGCAACAACGACGCCGATGGCCCTTTCCTGCTGATGTGGGCCCGTGAGCACTTCCCGGAGCAGGCCGAGACCCTGGAGCGGCGACTGACCAACTGGGGAGGCAACGCCTCCGGTGAGAACATCGCCAACATCGACAATCTCGGCAATGTGCACCCGGATACCTTCTGGTGGGATCACACCCTCGGCAACGTGCGGGAAAAGCCGTTCTCCGAGATATGGCGCGACTCACCGGATCCGCTGATGCAGGGCTTCCGCCAGCGGCCGCGTCCACTCAAGGGGCGCTGCGGAGAATGCCGCTTTCTTCCGATCTGCAACGGCAATACCCGGGTGCGGGCTTGGAAAGTCACCGGCGACCCCTGGGAAGAGGATCCCGGCTGCTACCTCAGCAATGAGGAAATCGGCGTCGAAGAAAACCGCCAGCGCCGGGTAGCAGCACCCTACGACGCCATTCAGAGCATCGAGCTGTAGGCCTACACAGAATCAGAAAGACGACCGTTAGACGCTTCGGGGAGAGGCCGACCATGATCACACATCGCCATTCGCGAAACCTGAGCTTCGATCTCGACGAGGCGCCATTGGCGCCCGGCGAGGTCGCCATCGTGGGTGCCGGACCCGGCGACCCCGGCCTGTTGACCCTGCGCGCCCTGTCGCTGCTTCAGCAGGCCGACTGCCTGGTCTTCGACCGGCTGGTATCCCAGGAAGTGCTGGCCATGGCGCCGGCCACGGCTCGCCGCTTCTATGTGGGCAAGGCCTCGCGCTGCCACGCCCTGACCCAGGACGAGACCAACGCACTGCTGGTACGCCTGGCGGGTGAGGGTAAGCGTGTCCTGCGCCTCAAGGGCGGCGACCCCTACATCTTCGGCCGTGGTGGTGAGGAAGCCGAATACCTGATCGAGCATGGCGTCGGGTTTCGCGTGGTGCCGGGAATCACCTCGGCCTCGGGCTGCTCCACCTACTCCGGCTTTCCGCTGACACACCGGGACTTTGCCCAGAGCGTGACCTTCGTCACCGGCCACTGCAAGGCGGACAGTGCGCTGGATCTCAACTGGGCGGCTCTGGCGGTGCCCAACCATACCGCTGTCTTCTA
The DNA here is from genome assembly GCF_000568385.1 of Halomonas sp. BC04. Classification (NCBI taxonomy): domain Bacteria; kingdom Pseudomonadati; phylum Pseudomonadota; class Gammaproteobacteria; order Oceanospirillales; family Halomonadaceae; genus Halomonas; species Halomonas sp. BC04. Next base: position 25,875 of record NZ_AZQX01000361.1, on the reverse strand, counting down.
CATGGGGCTGGCCAATGCCGAGCTGATCAGCCGTGAGCTGCAGCGCCACGGCTTGCCGGCCTCGCATCCCGTGGCCCTGGTCGAGCGTGGGACCACGCCTCAGCAGCGCCATGTACTGGCCACCCTGGGTGACGTGGTCGAGGTGATCGAGCGGGAAAACTTCCAGCCGCCGACCCTGATCGTGGTGGGTGAGGTGGTGCGCCTGGCCGATAGCCTGGCACCGGCCATGACCCGGATGACGCGACGCGATACCGACACGGACAACGGTAGCGCCGATACACCGGTGGAAATGGGGAGGGTGGCGCTGTGACCCGACCCTCGCTACTGCTCGGCGCCCTGCTGGGCCTCACCATGCCGGTCCTTCCGGCCGTGGCCGACGAGCCGGATGCCCACGTGCTCTACAACCACCACTGCGCGATCTGTCATGGCGTAAGCCGGTTGGGCGGCATCGGCCCGGCACTGCTGCCGGACAACCTCTCGCGGCTCAAGCAGGACGAGGCCTTCGAGGTCATCCACGATGGGCGCATTGCCACCCAGATGCCTGCTTACGGCGAACTGCTGGACGAGGCCGAGATCGCTGCCCTCGCCGAATGGATCTTCGAGGCGCCGGAGGTGGAGCCGAGCTGGACCGAGGAGGATATTCTGGCCAGCCAGGACGTCCGCCACGCCCATGGCACCCTGCCCGACGAGCCGGTGTTCGAGGTCGAGGATCTCAAGAACCTGTTTATCGTGGTGGAAATCGGCGATCACCACGTCAGCCTGCTCGACGGCGACAAGTTCGAGCGCATTGCTCGCTTCCCCAGCCGCTACGCACTGCACGGCGGGCCCAAGTACACCCCGGACGGCCGCTATGTCTACTTCGGTTCCCGGGATGGCTGGGTGACCAAGTACGATATCTACAATCTCGAGGTCACCGCCGAGGTGCGTGCCGGCATCAACATGCGCAATATCGCCGTCTCCGCCGATGGGCGCTATGTGCTGGCGGGCAATTACCTGCCGCACACCCTGGTGCTGCTGGATGCCCGTGACCTGGACCTGATCGCCACCATCCCGGTTGAGGGGCTGAATGGCGAAACCTCGCGGGTCAGTGCCGTCTATACCGCGCCGCCGAGAAACAGCTTCGTCGCCGCCCTGCGCGACATTCCCGAGGTGTGGGAGATCCGCTGGCCCGAAGAGCGGGCCGACGGCGACGAGACCATCGTCGGCGACTTCGCCCTGCACCGCATGGAGGCGCCGGACTACCTCGACGACTTCTTCTTCGACATGGAGTACCGCTACCTGGTGGGCGCCGCACGTGGCGGCAAGGGCGGGCAGGTGTTCGACATGGACGAGGAGGTCAAGGTCGCCGACCTGCCGCTGGAAGGCATGCCGCACCTGGGCGCGGGCATCACCTGGGAGCTGGACGGGCGCCGCGTCATGGCGATTCCGCACATCGACAAGGGGCAGGTATCGGTATTCGACATGACCGACTGGTCGCTGATCACCCATATCGAGACCGATGGCCCCGGCTTCTTCATGCGCAGCCACGAGAACTCACCCTACGCCTGGGTGGACGTCTTCTTCGGACCCAACCACGACCGGATCCATGTGATCGACAAGCAGACCCTGGAGATCGTCGAGACGCTGATCCCCGAGCCGGGCAAGACTGCTGCCCACGTGGAATTCGACCGCCGCGGCGAAACCCTGCTGCTGAGTATCTGGGACGACGACGGCTACCTGCTGTGGCTCGACGGCAACACCCTGGAAGAGCTGGGGCGCATGCCGATGAAGCGGCCCTCCGGCAAGTACAACGTCTGGAACAAGACGCAGTACGAGGAAGGCACCAGCCACTAGGAAGCACTGCCTGCTTGCTGCGCTCGATATCCTGGCCGCTGGCGGTGCTCGCATTCCTCATTGAGCAGCCAGTCAACTCCGGATGCTGTGCTCCGGCAGCGGCCAGCCTATCATCGCTCGCGACAGCACTCAGCGCTCCCAGAAGAAAGAAGTATTCTTGATACCAGTCATGGTGCTGCCCGGCCCATGCGCACACAATGGCCTTATCCAAGCGTTTGAGTCGGGTATGCCACCATGAAATCTGCCACTTCTGCACTGCACGCAGCATCCGGCCTGGCGCGTCTTCCCGTGGCGCGCCTCGCCTTTCGCCCCTTCTTTCTGCTGGCCGCTCTGTTCAGCGTGCTCTCCCTGATCGTCTGGTTCGCCTTCTGGCATGGTGACATCCTGCTGCGGCCTCATGGCGGGCTCATGTGGTGGCATCAGCACGAGATGATCTTCGGCTTTGGGGCCGCTGTGGTGGTGGGGTTCCTGCTGACGGCGGTGCAGAACTGGACCGGGCAGCGCAGCGTGAGCGGTGCCCCGCTGCTGGGGCTGGTGGTCCTCTGGCTGGCGGCACGGGTGCTGCTTGCTACCCCATGGGTCTGCCGGCCTGGCTGCTGGTGCTGCTCGACGTTTCCTTCCTGCCGCTGGCAGCCCTGGTGATGGGGCGACTGGTGATCCGTGCCAAGCTGTGGCGCAACCTGATGTTTGTGCCGGTCTTGCTGCTCCTGGCCCTTGCCAACCTGGCCATGCACCTTGGTGTCACCCAGGGCAAGCTGTCGCTGATTCGTGAGGGCGGCTACCTGGGCGTGCTGCTGATCGCCATGCTGATGGTTCTGCTCGGTGGTCGCGTCATCCCCTTTTTCACCTCGCTCAAGCTGGGCCGTCCCAAGGTGGCACCCATCGCCTGGCTGGAGGCGCTCGCCCTGGGATCGGCAATCGGCGTGGTGCTGTTGCAGTTGCTGGTGCTGTTCGGCGTGCCCGTGCCGGCGGGGCTGCTGGCGCTGGTCATGCTGGTGGCCGCGGCGTCCAATTTGGTGCGTCTGGCGCGGTGGGAGGGGTATCGCACCCTGCATGAGCCGCTGCTCTGGGGCCTGCACATCAGCTATGCCTTCGTGTCCGTGGGGCTGTTGATGTGGGCGCTGGCGCTGATGGGGGCCTTTCGCGTCGAACTGGCCCTGCATGCCCTGGCCATCGGCGGTATTGCCACGATGATGCTGGCGATGATGTCGCGGGTCGCTCTGGGTCACACCGGGCGCACCATTCGCACCCTGCCGGGCATCGGCGTGGGCCTCGGCCTGATGTTCGTCGGCGCCCTGCTGCGCTCGCCGGTGCTGGCGATGTTCCCGCAGATCACCCACTGGACCTATAACCTCAGCATCCTGTTCTGGTGTATCGCCTATCTGATTTTCCTGTTCCATTACACCCTGCCACTCTTGAGCACCAGAGTGGATGGAAAGGATGGCTAAGGGAGCAGTGCCGTGATCGAACACTATCTTCTGATCAAGCACTGGCACATGACCACGGCAGTGCTGAGCATCGCCTTGTTCATGCTGCGGGCCTGGTGGTCGGTGCGGGAAGCACCGATCCTGCAGCGGCGCTGGGTCAAGATCGTGCCACACGTCAACGACACGCTGCTGCTCACGCTGGGCATCCTGCTGATGGTGATGTTGTCGATGTGGCCGCAGCATCACCCCTGGCTTGCTGCCAAGATCCTCGCGCTGCTGGGCTATATCCTGCTGGGAACGGTGGCGATCAAGCGCGGACGTACGCCCCTGGTCCGAGGCATGGCGGCCCTGGCGGCGGTCATGACCTTTCTTTACATGCTGGGTACGGCTATCTTCAAGGATCCCCTCTGGTTTGTGTAGGAATGCGCTCTTCCACGAGCCCGCCAGGCTTCTATACTGTGAGCCTGACACACACGACAAGACGAGGAAAAACCGCATGGCCAATCATGATCTTCCCTCCGGTGCCGGCAAGGTGGCGGATGATTATCCCGAGGTGTGGCAGGCCTTTGCCTCGCTGGGTAAGGCGTGTGCCGAAGCCGGCCCGCTGGATGCCCGCACCCGACGCCTGGTGAAGCTGGCGCTGGCGGTAGGAAGCGGTTCCGAAGGGGCCGTGCATTCCCACATGCGGCGGGCCAGGGATGAGGGCATCGAGCCCGAGGCGCTCAAGCAGGTCGCGATGCTGGCGATTCCGACCCTGGGGCTGCCATCCGGTGTGGCGGCATTGACCTGGATCGAGGACATCACCGAGGCCTGATTCCTGCCCGTTTTCCCATGGCGGGCATCGACGGTGCCCGCCGTGCGACATCTGACCGCAAGCCTTTCCCTCCCGTTATACCGCCTCTTCCGCGGCTCTTTGCTCCGCATTTGACGAAGGTCAATGCCGGGCTCGACACAGGACGGTACTCTAAAGATGCACCACAAATGCATGTTTAAAGGGTGGGACTGATCGATCATGATCGCAGGTCCCTTGAAAAGCCACACGAGCGAGGGGGGAAAGGCCCATGACCGAAGGCCTCACCAAGGCGGCGGCCCGTAATATATTTTACGGCGGCTCGCTATTCTTCTTCCTGCTGTTTGCCGCGCTGACGGCTCACAGTCACTTCTACATCGTCAATACGTCGACCCAACCCATGTCGGACTCCGTCAGGATGGGGAAGCATGTCTGGGAAGAGCATAACTGCATCAACTGTCACACCATTCTTGGGGAAGGCTCTTACTTCGCGCCTGAAGTGGGCAATGTCTGGACGCGTTTCGGCGGTCGCGACAACCCCGAAGGGGCGCGCATGGCCCTTGAGGCTGGATGAACGCCCAGCCCACCGGCGCGCCCGGCCGTCGCCAGATGCCCGCCTTCGACATCAACGATGAAGAAATGCAGGCCCTGATCGACTTCCTGGAGTGGACCGATTCCATCGACACCCAGGCTGGCCGCCGCATCCGGCCGGCTGATCCGGATTCCAGGAACCAAGGAGAGTCGAACCGATGAAATACGAAACGCAGAAGGTGGCCTTACCCTTCTTCATGGTGGCCATGGCGCTATTCGCGCTACAGATCGTCTTCGGGCTGCTGGCCGCAGCGGCGTACGTGTGGCCGCACTTCATGTCCGAAGCCATGCCGTTCAACATCACCCGTACCAGCCATACCAACCTGCTGATCGTCTGGTTGCTGATCGGCTTCATGGGTTGTACCTACTATTTGATGCCGGAAGAGGCCGAGAACGAGATCTACAGCCCCAACCTGGCCTATTTCCAGCTGGCGCTGTTCGCCATCGCCGGTGCCGGCGCGCTGATCAGCTACCAGTTCGGCATTCATGAAGGGCGTCACTATCTCGAGCAGCCGCTGTGGGCGAAGGTGGTGATAACGGTCTCCTTCCTGATATTCCTGTTCAACACCAGCCTGACCATGCTCAAGGGACGCAGGACCGCCATCAACATGGTGCTGATGCTCGGCCTGTGGCTGGCGGCGATATTCTGGCTGTTTGCCTTCTACAATCCCGACAACCTGGCGCTGGACAAGCTGTGGTGGTGGTGGATCGTCCATATCTGGGTGGAAGGCGTGTGGGAGCTGATCATGGCCTCCCTGCTCGGCTATCTGCTGATCAAGATGACCGGCGTCGACCGCGAAGTGATCGAGAAGTGGCTCTATGTGATCGTCGGCCTGGCGCTGTTCTCCGGCCTGCTGGGCACCGGCCACCACTACTACTGGATCGGCACACCTGCCTACTGGCAGCCGATCGGCAGCATCTTCTCCACGCTCGAGGTGATTCCGTTCTTCGCCATGGTGGTGTTCGCCTTCTACATGTTCTGGAAGGGCAGCCGCAACCACCCCAACAAGGCCGCCATGCTCTGGACCCTGGGCAGTGCCGCCGTGGCCTTCTTCGGCGCCGGCGTGTGGGGTTTCATGCACACCCTGTCGTGGATCAACTACTACACCCACGGCACCCAGATCACCGCAGCCCACGGCCACCTGGCCTTCTACGGCGCCTACGTGATGCTGGTACTGGGTGTCATCACCTACGCCATGCCGCAGCTTCGTCGCGTACAGCCCTATAACCAGGTGCTGAACATGTGGGCGTTCTGGATCATGACTTCGGCCATGTGGTTCATGACCTTCACCCTGACCTTCGCAGGGGTCGTCCAGACGCACCTGCAGCGGGTCCTGGGCATGAACTTCATGCAGATCCAGGAGCAGCTCGAGCTGTTCTACATCATGCGCTTCGGTACCGGCATCTTCGTGGGTATCGCCGCCCTGATGTTCATCTACGCTGTGTTCGCCCCCGCGCGTGAGCAGGTGCCTGCCACCAGCCGCCCGCTGACCGCCAACGAGTGATAGATCCTCGGTGGGGTGCGCCTCGCGCCCCACCGAGTCTTCCCCTGGAGTAACGCCATGTCTCACACTGCTACCGCCCCGGCAGCCGTTCATGACCGTGAGCGGGACCTGCCCTACTACGAACCGGTCGGCAACGAATGCGCGCTGTTCGAGCAGGCGTATCAACAGCGGCTACCGCTGCTGCTCAAGGGACCAACCGGCTGTGGCAAGACCCGTTTCGTCAGCCACATGGCGGCGAAGATGGGCCGCCCGCTGTTCACCGTTTCCTGTCACGATGACCTCACCGCCGCCGACCTTACCGGCCGCTACCTGCTGCAGGGAGGCGAGACCCGCTGGGTCGACGGCCCCCTGACACGGGCCGTGCGCGAAGGCGGTATCTGCTACCTCGACGAGGTGGTGGAGGCGCGCAAGGACGTCACCGTGGTGCTCCACCCCTTGACCGATGATCGACGCATGCTACCGCTGGAGCGTACCGGCGAGCTGCTCGAGGCTCCCAAGGATTTCATGCTGGTGGTCTCCTACAATCCGGGATATCAGCACATTCTCAAGTCGCTCAAGCCGAGTACTCGCCAGCGCTTCGTGGCGATGTCCTTCGACTTCCCGCCCCCCCGGTAGAGTGCGACATCGTTTCCCGCGAAAGCGGCCTGTCGCATGAGCGTTGTGCCGCCCTGGTGAATCTGGCGGCCCGGCTGCGCGAGCTGAAGGGCCAGGACCTGGAAGAGGGCGTTTCCACCCGCCTGCTGGTCTACTGTGCCACCCTGATCAATGCCGGCATGCCGATCCTGGAGGCGACCCGCGCCACCCTGGTCGAGCCACTTTCCGACGACCTGGATGTCCAGGAAGGGTTGATGGAAGCGATAAACGCCACTTTCGGCTGAGGAAACCCTGACACATTACTGCGCTCGATATCCTGCCCGCCGGCGGTGCTCGGAATCCTCATGTAGCAGGCTACACTCCGGTTGACTCGGAACCTTCGGTTCCTCGCCCCTTCGGGGCCATCCTTCGGATGTTTGTCGCTGCACTCGGTTCTGCGCTCCGGCGGCGACCAGCCTATCTTCGCTCGTGACATGTCTCAGCGCTTCCTTAATTGGAGAAACACCATGCTGCACTTTCTCGAAGTCGAGGAGTTCGTCGGTCGCCACTGGCACCGCTGGGCGTCCAGTGCCGCCAGCTATCAGCGCTACCCCGATGCGGCCGTGAACCTGGAAGACCTGCGCCATGTGCTGGGTGTGTTCTTCCGGGCCAGCGGGGGCGAGGCAGGGGTCGAGGTCGCCGCTATCGTTGCGCGCAGCTCCCAGCATCGCCTGTCGCTGCGCCAGCGCCTGGGCTTCGACGACGAGGCCATCGACCAGGCCCGCCGCGACGAGGAGAACCTGCTGCTGCCCCCCACGCTGGACGTCTTCCCCGATCCAGCCCTCAACCGGGACCTCTACTTCTGGCTGGTTGCCTATCTAGCCGTGGCGCAGCGCCCGGTGGCCAAGCGTGACCCGCTGCGTGACGATCTCTCCCGGCTGAGGGAGTCCGTGCGTGCCCGCGATGCAGCGCTGGCTCGTTTTCCGGGGCTTGTGGAGCGCTATCGTCGCCTCTGCATGGCGCTGCTGATCGTGCGCCCCTCGCGCAGCCGGCTGCCCCCCATGGAGCAGGCGCTGGAGGAGACCCTGCGCGTGCTGCTGGGCGAGGAACTGGCGCTGGAAGGTTGGGCCGCTGCCATGCACCGGGCGGTGTGTGACGGCGAGGCACCGCTGACCGACTTCCGCGCGCCGCGGGGCTACCGCCCGCCGCTGCCGGTGCCCCTGTGGGGCCAGGTGGTGGAGCTGGGCACCGGCTCTGGCCGCGAGGAGAGCGCCGATGATCCCCACGAGGGCGAGACCAACAGCCCCCAGACGGTGAGCGACGGCAAGCGCAAGGCCGAGCGCAAGACCCAGGACCAGACCGAGCGCGACGACCCGCTGGTCGCCAACCGCTTCGAGAAAATGCTCTCCTGGACCGAGATGGTCAACCTCAATCGCCTGGTCGAGGACAACGAGGACGAAGAAGCCAAGCGTGCCGCCGAGCAGATGGAGGAGATCATCCTGAGTCCGCACAAGCAGCGTGCGGCGACCCGCATCAAGGTCGACCTAGACCTGCCCCCGGACGAAGTGCTGGGCGAGCGGCTGAGCGGCAAGCACCCCTACGCCGAATGGAATTACCGCAAGCAGATCTACCTGCCCGACCACTGCCTGGTGCATACCGAGCTGCAGAGCGAAGAGGGCGAGCAGTGGGAGCCCGATGCCGCCACCCACCGGCGCATTCGCCGGGTGCGTCGCGAGTTCGAGGCGCTGCGTCCGCGCCGCGAGATGCTGCGCGGCCAGCTCGATGGCAGCGAACTGGATATGGACGCGGTGATCCGTTCGCGCTGCGACCTGGCCGCCACCGGCGAGTCCAGTGACCGCCTCTACCAGGCGACCCGGCAGCAGGCCCGGGACCTGGCAGTCTCGATCCTGGTTGACGTCTCGCTCTCCACCGATGCCTGGCTGGAGGATCGCCGGGTGCTCGACGTGGAGAAGGAGGCGCTGCTGGTGCTGGGCCACGGCCTGGCCGGCTGCGGCGACGACTACTCCATCCACTGCTTCACCTCGCACCGCCGGCAGAAGGTCTGGGTCAACACCCTCAAGACCTTCGAGGAGACCATGAGCGAGCGGGTGGCGCGGCGCATCTCGGCGCTCAAGCCGGGGCACTACACGCGCATGGGCCCGGCGATCCGCCACGTGACCCAGGAGCTCGCCAAGCGCCCCAATCGGCATCGGCTGCTGTTGTTGATCACCGACGGCAAGCCCAACGACACCGATTACTATGAGGGTCGCTACGGCATCGAGGACACCCGCAAGGCGGTGCTCGAGGCGCGCCAGCAGGAGGTGCGGGTCTTCGGCGTGACCGTCGATAGCGAGGCCCACCAGTATGTCTCGCGCCTTTTCGGCCGCGGCAGCTACGCCATCGTCAACCGACCCGAGCATCTGACCCAGGCGCTGCCGGGCATCTATCGCCAGATCATCGGCAACTGAGGGAGGTATTCCCATGACACCGACAATGAGCCGTCCCGTCATGGCAACGCTGTTCGGCGTGATCGCGGCTTTCGTCGTGCTGATGCCGCTGATCTGGCTGATCAATACCCGGGACTGGGGCATCTTCCTGATGCTGTTGGCGCCCTTCGTGATCTACGGTCTGATCCACGCCGGCCGCCGACTGGCGGAGTGGGCCGACCCGCCGCCGCCACCGCCCGACGATGAGTGAATCGTCGCTCCTCACAGTGTCGTTCATGACAGCATGAGTCCGACGCCGGCCCCCAGGGGCCGGCGTCGTTGTGTTGGTGCCTCAGCCGCCCAGCTGTGCCAACAGATAGCCGGAGGACACCAGCAGCAGCGTGAACAGCGCCAGGCCATCAGCAAGGAGCAGAACGAAGTCGCCTACATAGCCTGTGGTTGCCCCTGAGTTCCGCCTGACGGAGTTATCAGGGTTATGAGGTCTTGCGCAACTGCTAACCATAGGGTTACTATAACCCCAAAGGCGCGGCAAGGAGCCGGGGTGTGAAAAGCGCAGACCTGATCAAGGAGCTGGAAGCGGATGGCTGGGCGTTGGACCGGATCAAGGGAAGCCACCATCACTTTCGGCATCCACACAGGCCCGGCACCATTACCGTGCCTCATCCGAAGAAAGACCTGAAAAAGGGCTTGATACAGGGAATCAGAAAACAAGCCGGTCTCAAATGAGGTCGGTAGCACCTGGCCACCACACAGGAGCGACACCCCATGCACTACCCCATTGCGATCGAGGTTGGCGACGAGCAGCACGCTTATGGTGTGGTCGTGCCCGATCTGCCGGGCTGTTTCTCCGCTGGCGACACCTTCGATGAGGCAATCGCCAATGCACGAGAGGCCATTGAGGGGCACCTCGAAAGCCTGTCAGAGCATGGCGATTCGATTCCCACCGCCACCGCTATCCAGCAGCATCTGGACAACCCTGACTTCGCTGGTTGGATCTGGGCGGCGGTCGAGATCGACATGACCCCTTATCTGGGCAAGAGCCACAAGATCAACGTCACCCTGCCCGACCTGTTGATCAAGCGCATCGACAGCACCGTGGCGAAGCACAGCGACTACAAGAGTCGTTCCGGTTTCCTGGCCCGGGCTGCGCTGCATGAGCTTGAGCGCCACGCCTAATGCACTAACTCTCCGGTCTGACTAGTCACTGACTACCCAGCCTCAGCCGCCCAACTGTGCCAATAGATAGCCGGAGGACACCAGCATCAGCGTGAACAGCACCAGGCCGATAAAGGCGCCCCGCCAGGCGGCACTGGCGTCGCGCAGGCCGAGATAGGTCATCAGCACCTGGTGCGCCTTGAAGGCGGTGCTGAGCAGCAGCAGGCCCGCCGACCATAGCGGCAGCGCCTGCAGGCGGGCGTCGCCGCCGAGCTGGGCCGAGAGCATGGTGACCAGCGTCAGGCCCATGAGCACGGCCCAGGTGATCAGCAGCCGGCGGGTGGGGGAAGGCAGGGTGGCGAGCGGCGTCCGCATGATCACCTCAGCAGGTAGATGATGGGATAGAGCAGGATCCAGATCAGATCGACCATGTGCCAGAAGGCGGCCGCGGTCTCCACGTTGTCGTGGGAGATACGCCAGGCCACCAGGGCGATCAGCCCCAGGCCGAACAGCACATGGGCGAAGTGGAAGCCGGTCAGCAGGTAGTAGAAGGTGAAGAAGGTATTGGTCTCGGGCATCAGGCCCTGGCCGAGCTTGTCGGCGTACTCCATCACCTTGACCACGCAGAACACCACCCCCAGGGCGAAGGCCCCGGCCAGCCACTGGCGGCAGCGGCGCTTGTCACCCCGGCCAATGGCCTGGACGGCCAGGGCGGCGAATAGCCCGCTGGTCAGCAGTACCAGGGTGTTGATGCCGCCTGCCACCGGGTCGAGCAGCTGCTGGGAGGCGTCGAATACCTCACGTTCGCCGATCCTCAGCCAGGCGAAGAGCCCGAAGAAGGCGGCGAAGACCACCATCTCGCTCAGGATCAGCACCCACATCAGCGGGTTGCCCGGCAGGGCGGAAAGCGGCCCCCAGCCCGGGTTGGGCAGCGGCCGCTGCTGGGTCGTTTCTTGCTGCTGTGCCACTCAGCTCGGGGCGATGGCGTTCGGTCGAACTCGGCGCGCACGGCGGGGGTGGTCAGTTTCCAGCCTGCCCAGGCGAACAGCGCCACCAGAACGGTCGCTGCCATGATCAGCAGGCTGAGCGCACCGACCAGCCCTGCCACCGGATTGCCGGGGTTCACCGCCTCGCTGATGGCGGCGTCCGGCAGGAAGCCGAAGGTCATCGGCGTCAGGGCGGCGGCACCGAACACGCCGACGAAGCCGGCCGCCATCAGGCCGACGAAGGCGGGGCGGGCCCAGGGGCGGCGTAGCAGCAGAGCCACGGCCAGCGCGAGGGTGGCCAGGGAGCCGATCATCATCAGCACGGCCAGCCCACCGCTGCGCTCCACCAGCCAGGCCACGCCGCCGGTCAACCCGCCGCTGCCGGCCTCGACGCCAGAGAAGCCACGATGGCATCACCGGGCAGCAGGGGCAGGGTCATCAGGGCCAGTATCAGCAGCGAGAAGGCGATGAAGCCCAGGGCAATACCGGTAACGGCGAGGGAACGCGGGGGTGCCGAGCGAGAATGATACGTGGCCGTGTGCATTTGCAGCTCCATGACGAATCAATCGTCCAATGAGACGGTGGCGCCGCCGAACAGCAGGCTGCGGGGCGCATCGATGGCGCGGTTGTTCATCAGCCGATTGATGCCGACCCCGCAACGGCCCATGGTCCAGCCCAGGCAGGCGGTAAAGAAACCGTAGCCCAGGGTCCAGGAGACCCAGGAGGGGGCGCCGATCAGCCCGAGCAGGTTCCAGGCCGCCAGCGCCGCGGCACCGCCCAGGGCGCCCAGCCAGAAGGTTCGGGTCTGGAACAGCAGGTGGCTATTGATCCAGTCGGCGTTATTGCGTCGGAAAAGATGCGCGATCAGCATACCGATCGGCCCCGTCACCACGGTCATGACGCTGCCAGGTAGAGCACATAGACGGTGGCTGCCACGCCCTTGCCACGGGTATCGGCTGCAGTCTTTGGCTCGTCGGTTGTTCGGGTATCGGGGAACGACGTGGAGGACATCGGCCACCTCCCAGTTTAGTCATGTGTTGAAGAGGTATTCATAATGCCACTATGCCTTCTGGCGTCGGTTTCGTCCTTGTCGTGGATCAAACTCCACCCGCCTTGCTTACGGTATCGAGCGAGTCAATCAGTCTCTGCTGCCCGCTTGCCGATCACCGTGGCCTGATGGTGCTCATCACGGGTGAAGACCGGTGACCGCCGTTCGGTCCACCACATCCAGATGATCGAGACCAGGGTCACGCCGAAGCAGAGCATCCACACCGAGGTGGCCACGCCGGTGGCGTCCACCAGGGCACCGAACATGATCGGCAGCAGGAAGCCACCCAGGCCGCCGGCCAGCCCGACGATCCCGGAAACGAGGCCCAGGTTGCGGTCGTACTCGTCCGACAGGTACTTGAACACCGACGCCTTGCCGATGCCCCAGGCGATCCCCACCACGAACAGGGCGAGAGTGAACAGCCAGAGGGGGATGCCGAAGCTGAACTCCAGTCGCGAGCCGTCGACTTGCTGCACGGCGTATTGGGTATGGGGGTAGGACATGATGAACAGGGCGACCAGGCTGGCCCACATGCAGGACCAGGTCACGGAGTGGGCACCGAAACGGTCGGAGAGCCAGCCGCCGAAGGCCCGGATGACCCCGGACGGCAGCACGAAGATGGTGGCGATCAGGGCGGCGAGCTGTATGCCCATGCCGTACTCGTTCATGTAGTAGCGGGTGAGCCACAGCGAGACACCGACATAGCCGCCGAAGACCACCGAGTAGTACTGGCAGTACTTCCACACCTTGGGGTCGTTGAGCACGGCGACCTGCTCGCGCAGGGTGGGGCGGTTGGCATTGCGGTGGCTCGGGTCCGAGAAGGTGAAGAACCAGAAGATCAGGGCGGTGATCAGCATGATGGCCGCGTACAGGTTGGGTACCGCCTGCCAGCCCAGCACGATGATCACCGTGGGGGCCACGAACTTGGTCACGGCAGCGCCGGCGTTGCCGGCGCCGAAGATACCCATGGCCAGGCCCTGGCGGTCACGTTCGAACCACTTGGCCGTGTAGGTGATACCCACCGAGAACCCGCCGCCGGCCAGGCCGATCACGGCGCCCAGCACCAGCAGCTGCCAGTACTGGGTGGCGAACTGCACCGCCCAGATTGCCGGCACCGTTGCCAGCATCAGCGCCATGAAGACGGGGCGGCCGCCAATGCGGTCGGTCATGGCCCCCAGCGGCAGCCGCACCAGCGAGCCGGTCAGGATGGGAACGGCGGCCAGGATACCGAACTGGGTGTCGCTCAGCCCCAGCTCCTCGGCAATGGGCACGCCGATCTCGCCGAACATGGTCCACACCATGAAGCACATGGTGAAGGCGAAGGTATTGGCGGTCAGTACCGAATACTGCTTGAAGCGCGGCGAAGCCATGGAATCTCCCGGGTGAAGGGGCGGTTGTCCCGCTGCCTGTGTCGGTGAGCAGAAAAGCCAAAAGGCAGTGGCCGCCTTGGCGACCACTGCCCGGTAGCAGGCCAATTCAGCCCTGCTGCGGCTTTGCCTGTGTCTTGGCCAGTTCCTGCTCCTCGATCATGCGGTCCACCGAGGAGACGTAGTACTCCTCGTCGAAGGCGCCCTCCGGCTCCTTGAGCCAGATGAAGCAGACCACCCAACTGATGAAGGCGCCGCCCGCCAGGATGTAGAAGAACTGGGTCGGCGTCACGAAGGTGAAGATGGTCAGGTAGACCACCGCTCCCACGTTACCGTAGGCGCCGGCCATGCCCGAGATCTGGCCGGTGATGCGGCGCTTGATCGAGGGAATGATGCCGAAGGTAGCACCCTCCGAGCCCTGCACGAAGAAGGAGGTGAAGATGGTGACGGCGATGGCGACGATCAGCGGCCAGTTGGAGTTCATCAGCCCCATCAGCATGAAGCCGATGCCGATGCCGAACATGTAGCTGAGCATCACGAAGCGCCGGTTGCCCATGCGATCCGAGACCGCCCCGCCCATGGGGCGGGCCACCAGATTGACGAAGGCGAAGGAGGCGGCGATCAGGCCCGCAGCGGCCGCGGAGAGCCCCCAGGTCTGTTCGAAGAACATCGGCAGCATGGAGATGACCGCCAGCTCGGCGCCGAAGTTGGCGAAGTAGGTGGTGTTAAGCGCCGCCACGCTGTTGAAGTGATACTTGTCATCCTCCGGCACGCCCTTCTTCAGGATCGGCACGTTGACACGAATGATCTGCACGATCTGGTAGATGACAATGGCGACAATGGCGAGGTAGGCGATCAGCGCACCGTTCACGGATAAAAAGCCCATGTCCTGGATACGCCATACCAGGATAGCCAGGCAGCCGACCAGCGGGATGGTCCACAGGATCAACTTGATCATGTCGCCCCAGGTGCTGACCTCCATGGCCATTGCCTTGCGGGTCTTGCGGTGAGAGGTGGCGCTGGGGCCGTCGGTGATGGCGAACCAGTAGAAGACGCCGTAGGCGGCCATCACGATGGCGCTGATGGCGATCGCCCAGCGCCAGCCGTCTTCGCCACCGAGCATGGTCAGTGCGATGGTGGGCAGGGTCATGGCGGCGGCGGCCGAGCCGAAGTTGCCCCAGCCGGCGTAGAAGCCTCGGCGAAGCCGATGTCCTTGGGCTTGAACCACAGCGCGGTCATGTGGATGCCGACCACGAAGCTGGCACCGATGGAGCTGAGCACCAGGCGCGAGATCAGCATCTGGGTCATGGTGTTGCCGAAGGCGAAGGCCAGGGCGGGAATCGCCATGACCACCATCAGTATCGAGAACACCCGGCGCGGGCCGAAACGATCCAGCGCCATGCCGACGATAATGCGGGCCGGGATGGTCAGCGCCACGTTGGTGATGGCAAAGAGTCGGATATGGTCCTGGGTCATCCAGTCGACGCTTTTCAGCATGCTTGACGCCAGCGGCGCCATGTTGAACCAGACGTAGAAGGTGATGAAAAAGGCGATCCAGGTCAGGTGCAGGGCCCGGACCTCGGGCGTACGGAACTTGAATAGGGCGGCGACTTTCATGGTCGTATCATCCTGTTCTCGCGAAAGGAGGGATAATTGGGATCTATACCTCGCCTCATGGGCTGGGCAGTATCAGCAGCGGGCACTCGACGCGGCGGGCCAGGAAGGAGCTGACGCTGCCGAAAGTCATGTAGTCGAGCTCGTCGACGAAGTAGCTCAGCGACTGGGCGATGATGCCGCCGTCGGGTTTGTTGCTGTGACGGGCGATGACCAGCACGTCGGGCTGATGTTTCTGGGTGGCTCGCAGGATCATCTTGCGCGGATCGCCCTCGGCCAGGATCCAGTCCACATCGAACTCCTCCCGGGTGGCGAAATCGGCGCCTTCCTGCAGGGCCGCCTTCAGCTCCTCATACTCCTCCTGGAACAGGTCCTCGTTGGCGTCGGTGGCGTCGCGGGGATTTTCCGCCACGCCGATGAGCACCAGGGTGGGGGCGTTGCAGCGAAACAGGCTCACGGTCTGTGCCAGGGCCAGCTTGGCGTTTCGCGAACCGTCATAGGCGATCATGACTTTCATGACATCCCTCCGGAGAAGGCAAGTTGAGCTAAGTAAGGGGTGTGCCCCGGAACCCGTTCCGGAGCACGGATGACCGCGTCAGGGGTTCTTGACGTAGGCGTTGGGGCGCAGGTAGAACCACCAGTTGATCACCAGGCAGAGGGCATAGAAGATCGCGAAGCCATACATGGCGAGTTCGGGGGTGCCGGCCTGGATCTGCTCGCCCATCACCCGCGGGGCGATGAAGGCGCCGTAGGCGGCGACGGCGGAGGTCCAGCCCAGTACCGGGCCCTTCTGGTGCTGGTCGAAGATCACGCCGATGGTGCGGAAGGTGGAGCCGTTGCCGATGCCGCTGGCGGCAAACAGGATCACGAACAGGATCATGAAGAGTGCGAAGTAGCTGTTCGGGTCGGTGGCGTTGTAGGCCAGCATCATCACGTAGCCGGTGACGGCGGAGGCCACGACCATCACGACGGAGATGACCTGGGTGACGATGGAGCCGCCCACCTTGTCAGAGACCCAGCCACCGATGGGGCGGATCAGGGCGCCGACGAAGGGCCCGATCCAGGCCCAGGTCAGGGCGCTGGGGCCATCGGGGTTGGCGACACGAGTCACGCTGCCGTCGGCGGCCACTTCCATCATGTTGCCGAAGATGACGTTGATGGAGAGCGGCAGCGCCGCGGAGAAGCCGATGAAGGAGCCGAAGGTCAGGATGTAGAGGACCGTCATCGACCAGGTGTGCTTGTTGGAGAAGATGGCGAACTGCTTCTGGATGTTGGGCTTGATCTCCCCGGGGAGCAGGCGCATCAGCACCAGGGTCAGCGCGATGGTCAGCGGCAGGGCGAGCCACATGCCCAGCAGGTTGAGCGCGAACATGCCGACGATGGCGGCGACGGCGCCCACGCCGTAGAGGCCGAGGATCTTGCCGAAGGCCTGCATCGGCGTGCCCGGGTTGGGCGTGATGGGGCGCAGGTTATTCATGCCGAACCAGCTGAGGAAGGCCAGCGGAATCAGGAACACCAGCCAGACGAAGCCGGCATTCTGGATCCAGGTCTCGGTACCCGCCTCGATGCGGCCGATCAGGGTGCCGCTGGAACTTTGCAGTTCCATGGAGCCGCCGGCGATGGCGCCAAAGATGCCCACCGTCATCACCAGCGGGATCAGGACCTGCATGGTGGTGACGCCGAAATTGCCAAGGCCGGCGTTCATGCCCAGCGCATAGCCCTGCTGCTTCTTGGGGAAGAAGGTCGAGATATTGCTCATGGAGGCGGCGAAGTTACCGCCGCCGATGCCCGAGAGTAGCGCCAGGGCCTGGAAGACCCATAGCGGCGTGTCGGGATTCATCAGCGCAACCCCGGTACCGAAGGCGGGGATCATCAACAGTGACGTGGTGAGGAAGACGGTATTGCGTCCGCCGGCGATGCGAATCATGAACGAGGCGGGAATGCGCAGCGTCGCGCCCGAGAGCCCCGCCAGGGCTGTCAGAGTGAAGAGTTCGCTTACCGTGAACGGAAAGCCCAGGTTCTGCATCTGAGTGGTGATCATGCCCCACATCAGCCAGACGGCGAAGCCCATCAGCAGGCTGGGAATGGAGATCCACAGGTTGCGGTTGGCGATCTTCTTGCCGCTGCGTTGCCAGAAGTCGTCGTTCTCGATATCCCAGTGTTCGATATCGCCATTCGTCTTGCCGGACTTCACGACAGGACCCCCGGTATCGGCATCTGTCTTGGCCATGTGATTTCCCCTTGGTGGTTCCGCTGATCCCGGCTTGCGACCTCTGGCCTGACCGGGATCAATTCAGGTTCGTATGGCGCAAAGATACGCCGCGCATGTGGGCGGCGAAACTGCGCGAAAAAGGCGAAAAAACAGTGGAATACCACTTGAGGGGTAGCGGGGGTATCTCTTCAAGTAACTGTTTTTAAATACTTTTCAAATTGACGAGAAAAGAAAAAAGCGCCATTTTGGCGCCTTGAAGTCTTTGGAGGTATCCACACAGAACCGGTGTTATAACCCCTTTATCTTTCGATGCCTTCCTGCACCGCCCACACTGCTGCCTCGACCCGCGAACGCAGGTTGAGCTTCTTCAACAGGTGCTTGACATGGACCTTGACGGTGCCTTCGGTGATATCGAGCTTGCGCGCGATCAGCTTGTTGGAGAGGCCGGCGGCCAGCTCGCGCAGGATCTCGCGCTCGCGCTGGGTCAGGCTGTGGATATCCGGGGTGGCGGGCTGGGAGCGCTGGTTGCGCAACGCCTCGGCGAGGAGAGCGGTGAGGCTTTCGCTCACCACCATGCGGCCCAGGGCCACCTGGCGCAGTTGGCGTACCATCTCATCGGGCTCCATGTCCTTGAGCAGGTAGCCGTCGGCGCCGCCGCGCAGGGCTGCCACCAGGTCCTCCTCGTGGTCGGAGACGGTGAACATCACCACACGCCCGGTGAAACCCTCGTCGCGCAGCCGCTTGAGGGTCTGGATGCCGTCCATCTCCGGCATGTTCAGGTCGAGCAGCACCATGTCCGGGTCCAGCTCGATGGCCAGGCGCACGCCCTCCTGGGGCACGCCGGTATCGCCGATCAGCAGCAGGTCATCCTCCAGTTCCAGCAGCTGTGCCACGCCGCGGCGCAACAGCGGGTGGTCGTCGATGATCAGGATACTGGCGGGGGTCTCGTTGATTGGCTGGCCCATAGCGATTCAGTTTCCGTTCTCTTGAGTGATGGTGGCTGGCTGCCGGGTGATCAGGCGCGCGGTCTGCGGGGTGAAGGTGAGTTCGACCCGAGTTCCCCCCTCGGCGCGATTGGTCAGCGCGAGTTCGCCCCCCAGGGTGTGGGCCCGGTCGCGCATGATAACGAGGCCATAGTGCATGGGCGGCGATTCATCGTTCTCCAGGCCCACGCCGTCGTCCTCGATGCGCAGCACGATGCGGGCCTCCTGGAAGCGCACTGAGACGGCGGCCCAGTGCGCCTGGGCATGCTTGTGGATATTGCTCAAGGCCTCCCTGGCGATCTGCAGGACATGAATCTCCTCGTTGGGATTGAGCAGATGGGGCGGCACGTCGTAGTGCAGCTCCACCATGGCCCCCATGCGATCGGAGAATTCCACCGTCGTCTGGTGCAGGGCCGACTGCAGGCCGGGGCCCTCCAGCTTGAGGCGGAAGGTGGTAAGCAGCTCGCGCAGTTGACGATAGGCGCTGTTGAGGCCGGTACGCAACTCGTCGAATACCGCCGCCTGGGTCTCCCGGGGGGCGTTCTTGCTCTGCATGCGCTCCAGCCGGGCCACCTGCATCTTGAGGTAGGAGAGGGACTGGGCCAGCGAATCGTGCAGCTCACGGGCGATGATGGTGCGTTCGTTCATCAACGAGACCTGCTGCTCCTCCTCGATGCGGCGCTGCAAATAGACCGCCGTGGCCAGCTGGTCGGCCAGGGCATTGAGCAGGCGGCGCACGCTATGGGAAAGGCGCTGGCCCTTGGGGTACCAGATCTCGAGGGTACCCAGCATCTCCTCGCCCACACTCACCGGCAGCAACAGGCACTCCCCCTCTTCGGTATTTGCCAGTCGCATGGGATTCGGGTCGATCAGGCAGGCGTGACAGTCATGGTCGCGGCAGTATTCCGGGCGCCGGGCGGAACGGGTGGCGAGAATCGGAATCTGGCTGTTGTCATGGGGATCGTTGAGCGACAGACGGATGGGGCCGATCTCCAGCAGCTGCTCGACCTGGCGCAGCATGGGGGCGGCGCTGGTGCAGAGATCGTTGCCGCCTCCATAGAGCCAGCGGCTGCCATCGTGGAGCACCTGCATCACCTGGCTGCTGCGCTCCAGCTCCCGGGTCTTGTGGTCAACCCTCGCTTCCAGCTCGGCATAGCTGGAGGCCAGCTGTTCGGCCATGTTGTCGAAGGTGCGGCCCAGCATTGCCAGTTCGTCGCTGCCACTGAGCCGGGTGCGCTGGGAGAAGTTGCGCCGGGCGGCTTCCCGGGCCAGCACCATCAGCTGGCGCAGCGGCGCCACCAGGTTGTGGCGAATGTCGTAGAGGGCAATGATCAGCACCACGGCGGTCAGGCCCAGAAACAGGATCTGCAGTGCGCTGAGCAGGCGAATCTTGCTTCGGTGTTCTGCTCGAGCTGGTTGACCATGGCATCGATATCGCCGACCAGGCCATCGAGGGCGCGATTGAGCGTATCGATGCGCACGTACTGGCTGGCTACGGCCTCACTCACTGCGGGGGCGAGCTCGTTGTGCCAGCGAGAGAGCACCAGCCGATACTGGCGGCGCAGCTCGTGGGCCTCGGAGACGGGAATCGCCCCGGTGAGTTCGTCGCTGGCCAGACGCTCCTCGAAGCGCCGCTTGAGCACATGCACCTCGGCCTGGTTGTCCAGCGAGGAAATGCGCTCGAAGCGCTGCAGGGCGGCGACGATCTGATAGGTATTCATGCGCAGCGAGCCGGCCACGTTGATGGCGGCGGCATCGCCCCGGCTGCCCCCGGCCACGGCCATGGTCACCACGATACTGATCAGGGCCATGGCACTGATCGCCAGCAGTGAGGCCACGATGCGGGCCACCAGGGAGCGTTGCAGCAGTTTCATCGCCAGATGGGGACTCCGGTGTGTTGCGGGGAATGGATAGCCACTATACCCCAGTGGGTAGCCGCTGCACCTTACCCTATTAGGTAGCGTCAGCTCCCTATAAAGGGGTACCTCGCTTGCCCTTTTGACGCTACGGGCCAGGGTGCCGAGAATCCGTTGGACCACTCCCCCGGACTCACCGTTCATGAAGTCTGCCGGAAAAGCCCCCGTGGCGGGCCTGCAGGGCGACTATCGTTCGCTGGTGGTCGTGCTGCTGTCGCCCCTTGCCTTTGCGCTGGTATTCGCCAGCTGGACCATCTTCGCCGTGCTGGGCGTCGAGTTGAAGAGTGCCTTGGGCTTCGGTGAGGTGCAGTTTGCCATGCTGCTGGCCATGCCGATGCTCACCGGCGCGCTGTCGGCCCTGCCCCTGGCCATCCTGGCGAATCGCATCGGTGGCCGGCGGGTCATGATCGGCTGCCTGCTGCTGATCTGCCCTTTCCTCTGGGCCATTGCCCACTCCCGGGAGTACGGCGACTTCCTGCTGGCAGGGGCCGGGCTGGGGCTGGGGGCCGGTTCACTGGCCGCCGGGCTGGTCTACGTTTCCGCCCTCTGCCCGCGCCGCCATGTTGGCCTGGCGCTGGGTCTCTACGGCGCCGGCATGCTGGGGGCGGGGCTTACCTACTTCCTGCTGCCGCTGATCAGCCAGGCCTATGGCTGGCCGATGGCACCGAAACTCTTCCTGCTGCCGATACTGCTGGTGGCAGGGCTGCTGTGGCTGTTCGCCGAGGATGAACCACACCCCGAGGCGCCCGAGCCGGATGTCCTGGACGAGGTCCCGCCTCCGCCTGACGAGAGGTGGCTTGGTGGGTTGCCTGCGCCGGCCGTCTGGCGCCTGGCCCTTTACTACAGCTTCTTCTACGGCGCCTTCGTGGCGCTGGCGCTCTGGCTGCCCGCCTACCTGGCGGCCCAGTACCAGCTGCCGCTGAAGAGTGCGGCACTCTGGGCGCTGCTGTTCACGCTGCCGGGCGGCCTGGGACAGATCCTGGGTGGCGCCCTGGCCGATCGGCGCGACTTCCGTGACCTGCGCTGGTGGGTCAGTGCCTGCGTGATGGTCTGCCTGTTCCTGCTCTCCTACCCCGACTTCACCATGCAGGTCCATGGCGTGCACGGTGACCTGGCCCTGCGCTTTTCCATGCCCCTGTGGGGCTTTGTCAGCCTGATGGCGGTGATGGGGCTGGCCATGGGCATCGGCAAGGGCAGCCTGATGTGCCTGCTGCACCGGGACCATGGCGACGACATGGCTCGCTCGGGCGGGCTGGCGTTGGCCCTGGGCGGGCTCTTCGCCGCCGTCCTGCCGCTGATGTTCGTGCTCGGCAACGAGTGGATCGGCCTACGCACCGCCGGCTTCATGTTCCTCTACGCCGCGCTCGCGGTGTGCATGCTGGTCATGCTCTGGGACTCCACGGCAGGTACCGGAAACCCTTCCTGACGGGGCTTATCCCCTTTCGCACGGGGTGCCTATCACCTTGTGGGTAGTTGGGGTGTATATGGAGGTAACCGGGCAGTAATCCGCTTTTCGATCCTCCAGAATCCCTTCCATGAACCTGCCCCGGCGGTCGTGTGGAACACGGCGCACGACACGGCAGGCGGGGTGGCCCGGGTGCCACGCATCATTTCAAGAAGCCTGGAGATCGACCATGAGTCACTTCTTAGATCGGCTGAATTTCTTCCGCAAGGCGCGCGAGCCCTTCGCCAACGACCATGGCGAGACCCGCGACGAGTCCCGTGGATGGGAAGACAGCTACCGGCAGCGTTGGCAGCATGACAAGGTCGTGCGTTCCACCCATGGCGTGAACTGCACCGGCTCCTGCAGCTGGAAGATCTACGTCAAGAACGGCCTGGTCACCTGGGAGACCCAGCAGACCGACTACCCGCGCACCCGCCCGGACCTGCCCAACCATGAGCCGCGTGGCTGCCCGCGGGGCGCCAGCTACTCCTGGTACATGTACAGCGCCAACCGCCTCAAGTACCCGCTGGTCCGCAAGCCGCTGCTCAAGCTGTGGCGCGAGGCGCTCAAGGAGAAGAAGGACCCGGTCGACGCCTGGGCCGCCATCGTCGAGGATCCGGCCAAGACCAAGCAGTACAAGCGTGCCCGCGGCATGGGTGGCTTCGTGCGCGCCAACTGGGACGAGCTCAACGAGCTGATCGCCGCCTCCAACGTCTACACCGCCAAGCAGTACGGCCCGGACCGCATCATCGGCTTCTCGCCGATCCCTGCCATGTCCATGGTCAGCTACGCCGCGGGCAGCCGCTACCTGTCGCTGATCGGCGGCGTCTGCATGAGCTTCTACGACTGGTACTGCGACCTGCCGCCGGCCAGCCCCCAGACCTGGGGCGAGCAGACCGACGTGCCGGAATCGGCCGACTGGTACAACTCCGGCTACATCATCGCCTGGGGCTCCAACGTGCCCCAGACCCGTACCCCGGATGCCCACTTCTTCACCGAAGTGCGCTACAAGGGCACCAAGACCGTCTCCATCACCCCGGACTACGCCGAGGTCTCCAAGCTCACCGACGAGTGGCTGTCGGTCAAGCAGGGTACCGATGCCGCCCTGGGCATGGCCATGGGCCACGTGATCCTCAAGGAGTTCCACCTCGACAATCCCAGCGCCTACTTCACCGAGTACGTGCGCCGCTACTCCGACATGCCCTTCCTGGTGGAACTGGAAGCGCGTGAGGACGGCAGCTATGCACCGGGCCGACAGCTGCGCGCCAGCGACTTCGAGGCGAGCCTGGGCCAGGGCAACAATCCGGAGTGGAAGACCGTCGCCTGGGACGAGACCCGCGATCAGCTAGTCGTGCCGCGCGGCTCCATCGGTTTCCGCTGGGGCGAGACCGGCGATGAGGTGGGCAAGTGGAACCTGGAGCCCCTGGATGCCGAGGGCGCCGAGATCAAGCCGCTGCTGACCCTGGCAGAGAACCATGACGAAGTGGCCCGAGTCGCCTTCCCCTATTTCGGCGGCATCGAACATGAGCACTTCAACCATGTGAAAGGCCAAGGTGTCGGTGCAGCCGACGACCTGCTGTTCCACAGCCTGCCCGCCAAGCGCATGAAGAAGGCCGACGGCACCGACATGCTGGCCGTCACCGTATTCGACCTGATGTGCGCCAACTACGGCATCGACCGCGGCTTCGGCAAGGAGGGCGAGGACGACGGCGCCACTTCCTACGACCAGGTCCGCCCCTACACGCCGGCCTGGCAGGAGAAAATCACCGGCGTGCCCGCCGAGCAGGTCGCCCGCATCGCCCGCGAGTTCGCCGACAACGCCAACAAGACCCAGGGTCGTTCCATGATCATCGTGGGTGCCGCGATGAACCACTGGTACCACATGGACATGAACTACCGTGGCCTGATCAACATGCTGGTCATGTGCGGCTGTATCGGCCAGAGCGGTGGCGGCTGGGCCCACTATGTCGGCCAGGAGAAGCTGCGTCCGCAGACCGGCTGGACACCGCTGGCCTTCGGCCTCGACTGGCAGCGTCCGCCGCGCCACATGAACTCCACCTCCTTCTTCTACAACCACTCCTCCCAGTGGCGCTACGAGAAGCTCGAGATCAAGGAGATCCTGTCGCCGCTGGCCAAGGCCGAGGACTACCCCGGCAGCCTGATCGACTTCAACGTGCGCTCCGAGCGCATGGGCTGGCTGCCTTCCGCGCCGCAGCTCGGCACCAACCCGCTGCGCCTGGCCAAGGCCGCCGAGGCTGCCGGCATGTCCACCAAGGATTACGCCGTCCAGCAGCTCAAGAGCGGTGATCTGGCGTTTGCTGCGGAGGATCCGGACAACGCCCAGAACTTCCCGCGCAACATGTTCATCTGGCGCTCCAACCTGCTGGGCAGCTCGGGCAAGGGCCACGAGTACATGCTCAAGTACCTGCTGGGTACCCGCCATGGCATCCAGGGCAAGGACCTGGGTGACTTCGGCGGCCAGAAGCCCCAGGAAGTGAAGTGGCACGACGAGGCGCCGGAAGGCAAGCTCGACCTGGTGGTCACGCTGGACTTCCGCATGTCCTCCACCTGCCTCTACTCGGATATCGTGCTGCCCACGGCGACCTGGTACGAGAAGGACGACCTCAACACCTCGGACATGCACCCGTTCATCCACCCGCTGACCGCGGCCACCGACCCGGCGTGGGAATCCCGCAGCGACTGGGACATCTACAAGGGCATCGCCAAGGCCTTCTCCAAGGTCTGCGTGGGGCACCTGGGCGAGGAGACCGACCTGGTCACCCTGCCTCACCAGCACGACTCACCCGCCGAGCTGGCCCAGGTCGAGGTCAAGGACTGGAAGAAGGGCGAGTGCGAGATGATCCCCGGCAAGACCATGCCGGCGCTCATCGAGGTCAAGCGCAACTACCCCGAGACCTACGAGCGCTTCACCTCCGTGGGGCCGCTGCTGGAGAGCATCGGCAACGGCGGCAAGGGTATCGCCTGGAATACCGACACCGAGGTCGAGCTGCTGGGCAAGCTCAATCATCGCAAGCTCGACGGCCCGCACAAGGGGCGTCCGTTGATCGAGACGGCCATTGATGCCGCCGAGATGATCCTGACCCTGGCGCCGGAGACCAACGGCCACGTGGCAGTGAAGGCCTGGGATGCGCTGTCCAAGATCACCGGGCGCGACCACACCCACCTGGCACGGCCCAAGGAGGAGGAGAAGATCCGCTTCCGCGACGTGGTCGCCCAGCCGCGCAAGATCATCTCGAGCCCGACCTGGTCCGGCCTGGAGGACGAGCACGTCTCCTACAACGCCGGCTACACCAACGTCCACGAGATGATTCCGTGGCGCACCGTGAGCGGCCGCCAGCAGTTCTATCAGGACCACCCCTGGATGCGCGCTTTCGGCGAGAGCCTGCTGGTCTACCGTCCGCCGATCAACACCAAGACGATCACCGGGTTCGACCTGCCCGAGGATAACGGCTATCCGACCAAGGCGCTGAACTGGATCACGCCGCACCAGAAGTGGGGTATCCACTCCACCTACAGCGACAACCTGCTGATGCTGACGCTGAACCGCGGTGGCCCGGTGGTGTGGATGTCGGAGAACGATGCCCAGGATATCGGCATCGAGGACAACGACTGGATCGAGCTGTACAACGCCAACGGCGCCATCACTGCTCGCGCCATCGTCAGTCAGCGGGTCAAGGATGGCATGGTCATGATGTACCACGCCCAGGAGCGCAACGTGAACGTGCCGGGCTCCGAGGTCACCAAGACCCGCGGCGGCATGCACAACTCCGTGACCCGGGTCTGCCCCAAGCCGACCCACATGATCGGCGGCTACGCGCAGCTCTCTTACAGCTTCAACTACTACGGAACCGTTGGCTCCAACCGCGATGAATTCGTCCTGATACGCAAGATGAAGAGAATCGACTGGCTCGACGGCGAAGGCAACGACAGCGTTCAGGAGGCCGTGAAATGAAGATTCGTTCC
>NZ_AZQX01000360.1:0-15828 GCF_000568385.1 Halomonas sp. BC04 | reverse complement strand
GTGCCGTTCTTCATGAGCGAGGAGTTCTCTCTGGTTGACTGCTGTATCGCTCCAATCCTGTGGCGGCTGCCGGTGCTTGGCATCGAGCTGCCTGAGAAGCAGGTTCAGCCGTTGGTTACCTACATGGAACGGCTGTTCGAGCGTGATGCTTTCGTCGCTTCGCTGAGTGAGACCGAGCGCGAAATGCGCAACTGACTATAGCGCCGGGCTTTGCCCGGCGTCTTCAAACGGAGGAGGGCAGCAGAGATGCTATCGAGCCGTCCCTATCTTGCCAGAGGCCTCTATGAATGGCTTCTGGACAATGAGCACACTCCCTACGTGGTCGTGGATGCCGAGCAGGCTGGTGTCGTCGTGCCGCGTCAGTTTGTCCAGAATGGCCAGATCGTACTCAATGTGGGTCCAACCGCGGTGCGCGACCTGCACATCGAGAATGACGCCATTACCTTCAGTGCCCGCTTCGGTGGTCAGCCCATGCAAGTCGTGGTGCCCATGCCGGCGCTGATCGCCATCTATGCCCGTGAAAATGGCGTGGGCATGGTGTTCGGCCATGAGCCGGTGATCCCCCAGGCAGCAGGGGGCAGTGGCGAAGGGGAGGCCAATGAGCGCCCCGAGTTGACTGCCGTCGACAGCGAAAGCCATGATTCGGAGGGCTCGGACGAGACGCGGGAAGAGACCGGCAGCAAGTCCAAGGCCAAGCCCAAGGGGCGCCCGTCGCTCAGGGTTATCAAGTAGACGAGCGGGCGTGCGTCAGCGGTAATCCACTGGATTGACGTATCCCCCCGCCGTACTGCCGAAGGCTGAGCAAGGGATATCAACAAAAAACGACAGGCCCATGGGCCTGTCGTTTTTGCGTGCACAAAGTGCCCTGATATCAGTCGATATAATCGAAGACCTTGACGATACGCTGCACGCCGCCGATGCGAGAAATGGCGTTGACGATACGATCCGCCTCGGCCCGGGTGACGATGCCCATGACATAGACGCTGGCATTCTCGGTGATGAAGCGCAGTCGGCTGGTGTCGATGGTTTCGTCGGTGGCCAGGCTGGTGCGGATGCGGGTATTGATCCAGGTGTCCGACATGCGCTGGCTCGCAGGCAGGTTGGCGGCAACGGAGAGCTCGTTGTGGACGTCGCGAACGTTGCGTACTTCACGGGCGATCTCGGTGGCCTTCTGCTTGAGCTCATCGCTGGGTACCTGGCCGGTAAGCAGTACGATGGCGTTGTAGCTGTCCACGTTGATACGGGCGTCACCCAGGCGGGCATCGCCGCGGCGCAGGTTGTGAGCGATCTTGGTCTCGATGCTCTCGTCCTCGACCTGGGCGCCGAGGGTACGCTTGCCGTAGTTTTCGTCGATGGTGCCAGGGTTGGTGACACCGGTCACCGTGGTACAGCCTGCCAGTATCAGCACGAAGGCGGACAGGAGGAGGGGGATCAGTCTCGTAAGGGCCATGTTGTCTACTCGCTGCTGCCGAAGAGTTGTTCATCGATGAGGTCGCATAGGCAGTGTATCACCAGCAGGTGAACCTCCTGTATGCGCGCTGTCGAGGTGGCCGGGACGCGAATCTCGCAGTCGTCCTGGCCGAGGAGGGATGCCATGTCCCCACCGTCGCGACCGGTCAAGGCGACGACCGTCATGTCACGGTCATGGGCCGCCTGTATCGCCTGAATGACGTTGCCCGAGTTCCCGCTGGTGGAAATGGCCAGCAGGATGTCGCCGGGTTGGCCCAGGGCGCGAATCTGCTTGGAGAATACCTCGTTGTAGCTGTAGTCGTTGGCGATGGACGTCAGCGTCGAGGTGTCGGTGGTCAGGGCCAGTGCCGGCAGGCTGGGGCGCTCTCGCTCGAAACGGTTGAGGAGTTCCGAGGAAAAATGCTGGCTGTCGCCGGCACTGCCGCCGTTGCCACAGGCCAGAATCTTGCCCTCGTTTACGAGGCACTGGACCATCATCTGGCTGGCGACCTCGATGAAGGGCGGCAAGACCTCGCTGGCATAGGTCTTGGTATCGATGCTGGCATTGAAGTGGCCGAGTATGCGTTGCTGAAAATCCATTCTATGGGGTCCTGGTCCTGGGGGGCTGTAGCAAGCCGGTCAGAACGCTTCGAAGGCGCCTTGCACCCATTCGAAGTCGAGTGCGGGTGGGGTGCCGGTAACGGCCAGCGCGTCAAAGCGGCACGGACATGATAGCCGGTTGCGTGCAAGATAAAAACGCGCCGCGCGTATCAGGCGGCGCTGCTTGGTGAAGGTGATGGTTTCCAGTGGATGGCCGTGACGAGTATCGGCGCGGTGGCGGACCTCGACAAAGACGAGTGTCTCCCCATCGCGCATGATCAGGTCGAGCTCCCCGCCTTTTACCTGATGGTTGCTGGCGATCAGTGTCAGCCCGCGTGCCATGAGCCAGTCGGCAGCGAGGCGCTCGACCTGCGCGCCTCGTGCCCGGGCATCAGTTCCGCTGGCCATTGTCGGACGACTCGCGGTCAGGGAGCCCGTTACCGATCAGGTCGGTGCCGCGCAGGTCGATGGCCAGTATGGGCTGCGGCACGCCACGCTGGAAGCGAGCCCAGGGAAGATGGCGCTGGATGCGCCCATCGGCGGCGGTGGTCAGTCGTCCCGTGGCGCCACTCAGCTCGCTCTCCGGCATCAGTTGCAACTGGGGGAGGCGGCGTGCGAGTTCGTAGGCGTCCACGCCCATTGCCATCAGGCGGAAGACGGAAGGGTCTGCGTCCGCGTGCAATTGCTGATAGCTGGTGAAATAGGGGAGGGCTTCCACCCCGCCGACGGCGGCATCGGGAATCTGCCAGGGGATGTCGATGAAGTTCACGTCATCCAGGTCATGGTCGAGCAGTGGTTGCGAGCGCCCCTCGAACAGGTGCGAGGTGGCATAGATCGGTAGTGTGGAGGCGTTGTAGTAATCCAGGGTAGGGGGCACCTGGCGTGCATAGCTCGGCAATGCAAGCAGGAACAGCATGTCAGGGTGGCCGCCCGAGAGAACGCGGCGAGTGCTCTCGGTGGCGGAGCCGTGGGGGTCGTAGGCCACTGCATTGGTGATGGAGCCATCCAGGCGGCGCCACTCCTCCTCGAAGGCGCGACCGACTCGGCGCCCCCATTCGTTGTCCGGCACCAGCATGGCGCTGCGGCGATGGCCATCCTCACGGCCCCGCCTTGCCACCTGGCGGGCTTCGTCCTCGGCGGACAGGCCGTACTGGAATAACCCATCGGCACGATTGGATTCGCCGTGCCCGTAATTGAGGCCCAGGGTCGGCAGAGGCACCCGGTCGCGGTTTTCCAGCTCGGTTACCAGGTCCTTGTCCAGCGGACCAATGACAACCTGGGCGCCGCGGTTGCGTGCTTCCTCATAGAGCGCGTCGATGCTGCTCCGGCTGGTATCCAGGAACGACAGCTGCACGCCGCCATTGCGTTGGGCGGCACTTTGGTGATGGGCGCGTATGCCGTCGCGAATCGCTTCGGCCACGCCGGCCAATGGGCCTGACTCCGGGAGAAAGACGGCGATATGGCGGACTTCCTCGCCGCGCAGCTCGCGCAGGGCTATGAGGTCCTCAGGAACGCTTCGGGCGGCGGGGTGTTGGGCATTGCGCTCCCGCCATTCGTCCAGGCGCCGGAAGAGTAGGTCGATGTCGCCGCCACTCTCTCGCACCAGGCTGGCCAGCGCCAGCCAGCCCAGGCCCAGGTTGTCGGTTTCGTCGCGCATGGCAGCCAGCTCGGACCCTTCGAGACGAGAGAGCGAGGCCCAGATGGGGTCGTTCAGCGCCTCGCGGTCCGTTTCGGCCTGTACGCCGATCAGGGTCAGCGCGGCCGCGCGATGCTCGTCGACCTGGGTCAGGGCTCGTCCATGTCGCTCGCGCAGGATCAGGGCGGCGTCACGGGGCACCTGGATCTCGTCGAGCAGCTGTGCGGCCTGGATGACAGCCCAGGGCTCCCCCTCGGACTCGCCGAGTTCAGAGAGCAGCATGGCCCATTGCAGGCGATACTCGACGGGTAGCCGCTGGTCATCGATATCGGTAGCCACTTCGAGCGCCTGGGTGCGCTGGCCTTGGCGTGCTAGGATGTCGGCCGCTTCGAGGCGGCTTTTCGCTGCCTGTTCGGGTTCTTGCTGTCGTGCCTGCTCGAGGAGATAGCCGGGGTCGTCGTCGGGAATGCGATCAACGATTCCAGGGGGGGCACAGCCGGCCAGCAGTATGGCCAGAAGCACAGTGGCCAGCAGGCCGCGGGGCATTTTCAGCATGATTCTTCCTTGTCCGGGGAGCTTGCCAGGAGCCGACATGACTGATGTGAATCAGGGAACATTGTACGTGGTCGCCACACCAATTGGGAATCTGGAAGACCTCTCGCCGCGTGCGGCCCGGGTGCTGAGCGAGGTGGCGGTGGTTGCCGCCGAGGATACGCGCCACACGTCACGCCTGCTGCGCCACCTGGGGCTTGCGTTGCCGATGCTCTCGCTTCATGAGCATAACGAGGCGGCACGCGTCGCTCAACTCGACCAGCGACTGGTGGGCGGCGAGGATATTGCCCTGGTTTCTGATGCCGGCACGCCCTTGATCAGCGACCCCGGTTTCGTGCTGGTTCGGGAGCTGCGTGCCCGTGGCCGTCGCATCGTACCGGTGCCGGGTGCCTGTGCACTGGTCGCGGCACTCTCGGCCGCCGGGTTGCCGACGGATCGCTTTCTTTTCCAGGGATTCCTGCCGGCGAAAGGCGGCGCGCGCCGTGGGCGTCTCGAAGGGCTTGCCGCCCGGGAGGAGACGCTGGTTTTCTACGAGTCGCCGCATCGAATCCGCGATACGCTGGCCGATATCGCCGGTGTGCTGGGTGTGCGGCGGCTGGTGTTGGCGCGTGAGCTGACCAAGGCCTTCGAAACCTTTCTGGATGGCAGTGCAGAGGCTCTTCTGGCGCGAATGGAGGAGGACCCGGACCAGGCCCGGGGGGAATTCGTGATCATGATTGCCGGTGCCGAGCCGCGCGACGCCCCCGAAGTCGGCGATGTGGAGGCGGACGCCTTGCTGTGCGCACTACTGGCCGAAGATGTCGGTGTCAAGCAGGCGGCAGCCGTGGCGTCACGGCTGCTGGGTGGTCCGAAGAAAGGTTGGTATGGCCGGGCCCAGGCACTCAAGGATGCACGCTGACTTGCAGGGCTCCGCGTCGGATGACAAGGAAAGGCATTGAGAGGGCCCCGGTGCGCTGTTATTCTTGCGCTCGGAGTCGGCCAGACAGTCGCCGCCGTGCCGGCCCTCGTGGTCGGCCGGGGGAGGAAAGTCCGGGCTCCATAGGGCAGGGTGCCAGGTAACGCCTGGGCGGCGTGAGCCGACGGAAAGTGCAGCAGAGAGTAGACCGCCTACGTCTCCTTCGGGAGGCCGGTAAGGGTGAAAGGGTGCGGTAAGAGCGCACCGCGCGCCTGGCAACAGTGCGTGGCATGGTAAACC
This sequence comes from Halomonas sp. BC04, assembly GCF_000568385.1. NCBI lineage: Bacteria > Pseudomonadati > Pseudomonadota > Gammaproteobacteria > Oceanospirillales > Halomonadaceae > Halomonas > Halomonas sp. BC04. The sequence continues at coordinate 10,396 of NZ_AZQX01000360.1, read as the reverse complement.
CCACCCGGAGCAAGACCAAATAGGAACCCAATGGCGTGGCCCGCGTCGGGTTCGGGTAGGTTGCTTGAGGGCCGTGGTGACGCGGCCCCTAGATGAATGGCTGTCCTCGACAGAACCCGGCTTATCGGCCGACTCCCCCAGATTTCAACCTTCCGTGCCGGCCCGGGGCCGGCGGGTACATCTCAGTTACAGACAATTCAGAGAAGCGCATGTCGTCAACCGCACCTGAACCGGCCCACCGCGGCTTTCGTCATGCCAGTGTCCTGCTGGACGGCGCCGTGGAGGCGCTCGTTCACGATCCCCGCGGCGCCTATCTGGATGGCACTTTCGGCCGCGGTGGCCATTCGCGGGCGATTCTAGCGCGCCTGGCCCCCGAGGGCCGTCTTCTGGCCATCGATCGCGACCCTCAGGCCATTGCCGAAGCGGCGAGCATCGACGACCCCCGCTTCACCATCGAGCAGGGCGAGTTTGCACGCCTTGGCGAGCTGTCGGAACGCCATGGCCTGCATGGCAAGCTGGACGGCGTGCTGCTCGACGTGGGCGTTTCGTCGCCACAGCTGGATGACCCCGAGCGTGGCTTCAGCTTCCTTCGCGATGGCCCGCTGGACATGCGCATGGATCCTACCCGGGGTGAGAGCGTGGCTGATTGGCTGGCTCGCGCGGCTGAGTCCGATATCGCCCGTGTCTTCAAGACCTACGGCGAAGAGCGCTATGCCAAGCGGCTGGCCAGGGCCGTGGTGACCCGTCGGGCAGAACGGGCATTTACTCGAACGGCGGATCTGGCCGAAGTGCTGAAGGTTGCCCATCCGGCCTGGGAAAAGGGCAAGCATCCCGCGACCCGGGCCTTTCAGGCCCTGCGTATCCATATCAATGGCGAATTGGAGCAGCTCGATGCGGCGCTGGCAGCTGCATTGGAAGCCTTGGCCCCCGGAGGTCACCTGGTGGTGATCAGCTTCCACTCGCTCGAGGATCGTCGGGTCAAGCGATTCATTCGCGAGCATGTGCGTGGGGACACCGACCTGCCGCGTGGCGTGCCGGTCCGTGACGACCAGCTCGCCAGGCGGCTGGCCCCGCTGGGGAAGGCCCAGCGGCCGACACCCGAAGAAGTCGATGCCAACCCTCGTGCCCGCAGTGCGGTCATGCGGGCAGCGCGTAAGCTGGTCTGAGGAATGGCATGAAGCACGGACTGCGCCCCTCACGTTCGACCCTGACCCGCTGGGCCCCGGCCAGCATGCCGAGTGCCGGTCTGCTGCTGGTGACGGGGCTGGTGGTCGCCTGCCTGATCACTGCAACGGTGGTGATCAATATCAGCCACCTTACCCGGGAGCAGTATGTCCGCCTGCAGCAGCTCGAGCGTGAGCGCGATCAGTTGCAGACCGAGTGGGGTCAGTTGCTGCTGGAGGAGAGTGCCTGGTCATCGCCGGCACGAATCGAACGCCTGGCCATCGAGAGGCTGGAAATGCGTCTGCCGCATGTCAACGAAGTCGAGGTCATCCGGCCATGAGTGCGGAAGCCCGTAGCGGTGTCTCGCCACGTCGTCGTCCGCCTTCGGCGCCCATGGGCGGCGCGCGCTATTACTTGATTCTCTTCCTGGTCCTGGTGGGCATGCTGCTGCTGGCTGGTCGTATCGTGACGCTGCATGTCATCGATCGCTCGTTTCTGCAAGGGCAGGGGGATGCAAGGACGCTGCGAACCGAATCCCTGAGTGCCCATCGGGGGATGATCAGCGACCGTAACGGTGAGCCGCTGGCCATCTCAACCCCGGTGGTGACATTGTGGGCCAATCCCCAGGAGGTGCCCGAGGACCGTATCCAGCGGCTGATGCTTGCCCAGGCGCTTAACATGTCCCCGGACGACCTCGATGCACGTCTCGAGCGCTTCAGTGAGCGTGAATTCATGTACCTGCGGCGCCAACTGACGCCGGAGGCGGCCCAGCGCGTTCTCGGCCTGCGCATGGCCGGTGTCTATGCCCAGCATGAGTACAAGCGCTACTACCCGGCCGGCGAGGTGACCGCGCAGTTGCTGGGCGTCACCAATGTCGACGATCTGGGCCAGGAGGGTGTGGAGCTCGCCTATCAGTCCTTCCTGGCCGGTACGCCGGGGCAGCGGCGGGTGATCAAGGATCGCCGTGGTCGCCTGGTGCGCGACCTGGCCATCCTGCGCGAGGCGCAGCCCGGAGGCGAGCTGGTTCTCGCCATCGACCAGCGACTGCAGTACATGGCCTATCGTGAACTCAAGGCCGCGGTGGCCGAGCACGAGGCTGACGGCGGCGTCGTAGTCATGATGGATGCCCGCACCGGTGAGGTGCTGGCCATGGCCAATCAACCCTCCTATAACCCCAACAACCGGGCTGGCCTGGACCCCCGCGGGCTGCGCAACCAGGCTATCGTCGATGTCTTCGAACCCGGGTCGGTGGTGAAGCCGCTGGCCATGGCGGCGATAATGGAAAGTGGCCAGTTCGACCTGGATATCGTGATCGATACCTCGCCTGGCTGGATGATGCTGGACCGCTTCACCATCCGTGATATTCGCAACTATGGGCGGCTGGACCTGGCCGGTATCCTCGAGAAATCCTCCAATATCGGCATGTCGAGGCTGGTGCTCGAGCTCGACGAGCCGCTGGTTCCCGAAGTGTATCGCCGACTGGGCTTCGGCCAGAGCACCGAGACGGGCTTTCCCGGCGAAGCCGTGGGTCATATGCCGGCACCGGTGCGCTGGTCGCGCAGCCAGTGGGCCGCGCTCTCCTATGGCTATGGCCTGTCGGTTTCCGCACTGCAGCTCGCCAGTGCCTATACGGCACTGGCCAACGGGGGGATTCGCATGCCCCCTTCGCTGCTCAGGTTGCCGGAAGCCCCTGCCGGTACGCAGGCTATTGATCCGTCGGTAGCCCATGACCTGTTGCGCATCATGGAGGAGTCGGTCCAGCCGGGAACCGGTGGACGCCGGGCCGCGGTGCCGGGCTATCGGGTGGCCGGCAAGACGGGGACGGTGCGCAAGACGTCGGCCAGCGGCTACGAGCAGGATGCCTACCGCAGTCTGTTCGCCGGCGTTGCACCGGTCTCCGACCCGCGCATCGTCACCATCGTGATGATCGATCATCCCCGTGGCGGCGACTTCTTTGGCGGAGCCGTAGCGGCTCCGGTATTCTCTCGTGTCACCGGCAGCGCGCTGCGACTGCTCGATGTGCCGCCTGACCAGCGCGTACGATGAGTTTTTCATGCTTCCCGTCAGAGGTGACCCCATGGAGGTGAGTGCTTCCCGTTTCCAGGCTGCGCTGAGGCGATGCTGGCCCGGCCTGGCGATCCCCGACGTCGTGCCGGGCGAATCGGTTCACCTGGTGCTCGATAGCCGACGCCTGTCCCGGGGGGATATCTTCCTGGCCGTTCCAGGGGTCAGCACCGATGGGCGAGCCTTCCTTGCCGACGCGCTTGCCGCCGGTGCCGGGTGGGTGCTCTACCATATCGAGCCCGAGGAGGTCCTGCCGGCTTCAGCCCGGGAGCCGCGGGTGCTGGCCTTGCCCTTCCTGCGTCAACGGCTTGGCGAGCTGGGTCGTGAGCTCTTTGCGGTTCCCGAGGGCCTCGAGCTGATCGGTGTCACCGGGACCAACGGCAAGAGCTCGGTGACGCACTATCTGGCCGAACTCAGTTCTGCATGGGGCGAGACGCAGGGGTCGTCGGCACCCTGGGGCACGGCCGACCTGCTGCACTGGCGGAGGCCGGGTTGACCACGCCTGGGCCGCTGGCCCTGCAAGCGTCGCTGGGAGACATGGCGCAGGACGGCATAGACCGCGTCGCCATGGAGGTCTCGTCCCATGCCCTGGAGCAGGGGCGGCTGGACGGATGTCTGGTGACGGCGGCGATCTTTACCAACCTGAGTCGTGATCATCTCGACTATCACGGCAGCATGGCGGCCTATGCCGCGGCCAAGGCAAGACTGTTCCGGCGCCCCGAGCTTTCGCTTGCGGTGGTCAATGCCGACGACCCCCTGGCACGCCTGATGCTGGCCGGCGTGGCACCGGGGGTGCGGGTGCTGGCCGTGGGGGACGATGCCGCGGCCACGCTGCGGGTACTCGACTGGAAGCCTTCCGAGCATGGCCAGCTGGCGCTGGTGGCCACCCCCGATGGGGAGATGGCCCTCGAACTGCCACTGATGGGGCGCTTCAACCTGGATAACGTGCTGCTGGCCATTGCCACGCTTCATGGTCTGGGCGAGCCGCTGTCGGAGCTGTTCCAGGCGGCGGCGACATTGGCCCCGGTGCCTGGGCGCATGCAGGCGGTGCGCCGCCCCGGCTGCCCCACGGTGATCGTCGACTACGCGCACACTCCGGACGCCCTGGAGAATGCGCTGATTGCCCTGCGCCAACACCTGCCCGGCAAGGGGCGGCTCTGGTGCCTGTTCGGTTGCGGCGGCGACCGGGACGGTGGCAAGCGTCCGCTGATGGCTCAGGCTGTCGAGCGCCATGCGGATCGGGTGGTGGTGACCGACGACAACCCCCGCAGCGAAGACCCCGCCCTGATTCGTGACCAGGTGCTGGAGGGAATGTCGATCGAGGTTCGCCGGCGGGCCTGGTCCATCGCCGGGCGTGGCGAAGCCATCGACCGGGCGCTGGCCGAGGCCGGCACCGAAGATGTGATATTGATAGCCGGCAAGGGTCATGAAAACTATCAGGAGATCGGCGGCATTCGCCACGACTTTTGCGATACGCGGCGGGCCGAGGCCGCACTGCAGCAGCGTGGGGGCGTCAGCCATGACTAGGCCCGGGCTGTCGACGCTGATGGCGGTGGCCGACGCGCTCGGCGTGTCTCCGCCCGGAGTGGATCGGCAGCTGGATGACATCGTGACCGATGCCCGCAGACCGGTTCCCGGTGCGCTGTTCGTGGCGCTTCGCGGCGAGCGCTTCGACGCCCATGACTTCATTGCCCAGGCGCGGGAGGCCGGAGCGGCGGCGGCGCTGGTCGAGCAAGTGGTGGACGACCCATTGCCGCAGCTGGTCGTGCCGGATACCCGCCTGGCCCTGGGGTTGCTTGCGCGGGTGCGACGTCGGGCCTGGGGCGGCCCGCTGGTGGCGGTGACCGGCAACAGCGGCAAGACCAGCGTCAAGGAGATTCTCTCCCAGCTGCTGGGGCCGCCTGGCGAGACCCTGGCCACCCAGGGCAATCTCAACAACGATATCGGTGCACCGCTCACGCTAGTTGCGCTGAGTGCCTCGCATCGCCAGGCGGTGGTGGAGCTCGGTGCGAATCACCTGGGCGAAATCGCCTGGACCACGGTGCTGGCCGAGCCCCAGGTGGCGATCATCACCAACGTCACCGGCGCCATGTGGGTGAGTTTGGCGGCATGGGTCAGATCGCCCAGGCAAAGGCGGAGATTCTCGCCGGCCTGGGTGGCGACGGCATCGCGGTTCTCAACCGTGACGATCGCTACTTCCCGCTCTGGTCTCGGCTCGCCGCGCCACGGGCGATCATGGACTTCGGCTTTAGTCCAGAGGCCAGGGTGCGTGCCGTCGAGCTGGCCTGTGACGCCTCGGGACGCTATGCTTTCACGCTTGTCGTGGACGGGCGTCGATGCGGGCGGGTGCAGCTTGCCCTGCTGGGACGTCATGGGGTGGCCAATGTGCTGGCGGCAATGGCAGGGGCCATCGCGTTGGGGCATGCTCCCGAACCGCTGCTGGCCCGGCTGGAGGCGATCGTTCCCATGCCAGGCCGCCTGAGTCCGGAGCCCGGTGTCAACGGATGCCGGTTGCTCGACGATACATATAATGCCAGCCCAGGCGCGGTGAAGGCGGCCCTGTCGCTGTTGGCCGAACTGCCGGGGCCGCGATGGTGCCTGCTGGGCGCCATGGGCGAGCTGGGGGTGGCGTCGGACCGACTGCATGCCGAAGTCGGCCGCTATGCGCGGGAACTGGGAATCGACGTGCTCGGCACCTGCGGAGAGCTGGCGAAACCAGCCAGTAGCGCCTTCGGAGAGGGCGGGTGCCATTTCAACGACCGCGACGCGCTGACGCGCCACGTCCTGAGTCAACTCCCCGCCGGGGCAAGCGTACTGATCAAGGGATCGCGCAGTGCCGGAATGGAGCGGGTCGTGGCCGCACTACGCGCTGACGCATCAAGGTGAACGCAACACATGCTGCTTTTTCTGGCTAATTTCCTGGCGCAATACCAGAGCGCCTTCAATGTCTTCAGCTATCTCACCCTGCGGATGATCCTGGGGACCATGACGGCCCTGCTGCTCTGTCTTTGGCTGGGCCCCTGGATGATCCGTCGACTGGTCGAGCGCCAGATCGGCCAGGCGGTACGCGATGACGGTCCCCAGTCCCACCTGTCCAAGGCCGGCACCCCCACCATGGGTGGCGCCATGATCCTGATGGCCATCGCCGTCAGTACACTGCTGTGGGCGGATCTTGCCGTGCACTATGTCTGGATCGTGCTGGTGGTGACCCTGGGCTTCGGTGCCATCGGCTGGGTCGACGATTACCGCAAGGTGGTGGAGAAGAATCCCAGGGGTCTGCCGGCACGCTGGAAGTACCTTTGGCAGTCGGTCATAGGTCTGATCGCCGCCCTGGTGCTCTATTTCACTGCCGGTAACCCCGTGGAAACCAGCCTGATCGTGCCGCTGTTCAAGGATATCGTGATACCGCTGGGGGTCTTCTACATCGTGCTGACCTACCTGGTGATCGTTGGCAGTTCCAATGCCGTCAACCTCACCGATGGCCTGGACGGGCTGGCGATCATGCCCACCGTCATGGTGGCAATGGGTCTGGCGATATTCGCCTATGCCAGCGGCAACGCGGTGTTCGCCAACTATCTACAGATTCCCAACATTGTCGGTGCCGGTGAGCTGGCGGTCTTCTGCGCCACCATTTCAGGTGCCGGGCTGGGCTTCCTGTGGTTCAACACCTATCCGGCCCAGGTCTTCATGGGCGACGTCGGGGCGCTGGCGCTGGGGGCGGCACTGGGGGTGGTCGCGGTCATCGTTCGCCAGGAGATCGTGCTTTTCATCATGGGGGGCATCTTCGTCATGGAAACGGTGTCGGTGATTCTCCAGGTGGCTTCGTACAAGCTGACGGGACGCCGTATCTTCCGCATGGCGCCGCTGCATCACCACTACGAGCTCAAGGGGTGGCCGGAGCCACGCGTCATCGTGCGCTTCTGGATCATCACCGTGGTGCTGGTGCTGATCGGCCTGGCCACCCTGAAGATACGCTGAGTCGCCAGGCCGGGCTTATTTCGAACCCTGCTCAACGGACAGGAGGCGAGCATGCTGAAGGTGCCGAAGGGCATGACCCTGGTGGTCGGGCTCGGTATTTCCGGTCGCGCAATTTGCCGGCACCTGTCACGACAGGGCGTGCCCTACATGGTTGCCGATACCCGCGCGGTACCGCCCGGTGTCGACGACTTCCATGCGGCGCATCCCGGGGTCGAGATGCACTGCGGGCCGCTGACCTCGCTGGACCTGAGCGAGGTGGAGGAGGTGGTACTCAGTCCCGGGATAGGCCCGAGCACACCAGGCCTGGCCGAACTGGCCGGGCGGGTGCGCGAGGCGACCGGCGACCCCCTTGTTGTCGGCGAAATTGCCCTGTTCGTGCGTGCCTGCCGCGCACCCATCGCCGCCATCACCGGTTCAAATGCCAAGTCCACCGTCACCACCCTGCTCGGTGAGATGGCCCGGGAGGCAGGCCGGCGCGTGGCGGTGGGCGGTAACCTGGGCACACCGGCACTGGACCTGCTCCACGACGAACCCCATGCCGACTGCTACGTACTCGAGCTTTCCAGCTTTCAGCTGGAGACCACGCCACGCCTGGGAGCCGAGACCGCTGCCTTCCTGAACCTCTCCGAGGATCATCTTGACCGGCACGGGGACATGGCGGGCTATCGTGCCGCCAAGCTGGCTATCTTCCGCGGGGCCAGGCATGGGGTGGTGAATGCCGAGGACCCAATGACCTGGCCGCTGGAGCGTCTGCCGGCCCAGGATCGCTTTACCACCCGGGCGCCGCAAGCGGGGGAGTGGGGCATTGCCATTCACGCCGGCGGTGACTGGTTGATGCATGGCGATACGCCGCTGATGCCCGTGGCCGAGATGCGCTTGGCTGGCCGGCACAACCACGCCAATGCACTGGCGGCACTGGCCATGGGGCGTCACCTGGCGTTGCCCATGGATGCGATGTGTCGAGTGCTGCGCCGCTTTACCGGCCTGACGCACCGTGGGGAGGTGGTAGCCGAGGTCGATGGCGTGCGCTGGGTCAACGATTCCAAGGGCACGAATGTGGGTGCCGCACTGGCAGCCATCGCGGGCCTGGGGCCGACCCTGGACGGCCAGCTGATCCTGCTGGCGGGTGGCATGGGGAAAGGGGCCGACTTCAGTCCGCTGGCCGAGCCCCTGGCTCGGTACGGCCGGGAAGCGATCCTCTTCGGTCTGGATGCCGAGCGCCTCCAGAAGGCGCTGAGAGGCGCGGTGAGAATGACCCTGGTCGAAGACCTGGAGATGGCCATGGCCCGGGCGCAGGCCATCGCCGAGCCGGGAGACTGCGTGCTGCTGTCGCCGGCCTGTGCCAGCCTCGATCAGTTTGCCAACTACCAGGAGCGCGGCGAAGTGTTCCGTCGCTGGGTCTGCCGCCTTGCCTCGGAGGATTCCCCGTGACCCGCTTTGCCAGGCTTCGCCAGAAACTCTCCACCCAGGACCAGCCGTTCGATGGCTGGCTGTTGTTTGCCGCCATTGCACTGATGCTCATCGGCTGGGTAATGGTGACATCGGCTTCCACTGAGGTGGCCGCCGGGTTGACCGGTAACCCCTGGTACTTCAGTCAGCGTCATGCGCTGTTCGTGGTGCTGGCCCTGGCGGCGGCCGGCTTTACCCTGCGATCGCCCCTGGCCTGGTGGCGAGCCAACGGCCCCCTGCTGTTGCTGGTCAGTATTGTGCTGCTGGTTCTGGTGCTCTTCGTTGGCCGTGAGGTGAATGGCAGCCGGCGCTGGCTATCCATCCCTGGAGTCCCCTTCAACCTGCAGGTGTCGGAAGTCGCCAAGCTGTGCCTGATTGCCTACATGGCCGGCTACCTGGAGCGATTCCTGCCCCAGGTGCGGCGCCACTGGGGCGCTTTCCTGCGCCCGCTGCTGGTGATGGGCATCATCGCCGTGCTGCTGATTCTCGAGCCTGACTATGGCGCCGTGGTGGTCATGACAGCCTGTGTGATGGGCATGCTGCTGATGGCCGGGGCACCTTGGGTGCGCTTCGTGCTGATACTCGGCGGTGTCGGTGTGCTGGGCTTCTACGTCGCCATCGCCGAGCCCTATCGCCTGGCTCGCCTGACCAGCTTTTCCGATCCCTGGGCGGACCAGTTCGCCAGCGGCTACCAGTTGACCCAGGCGCTGATCGCCTATGGTCGCGGCCACTGGTTGGGAATGGGGCTGGGCAATAGCGTACAGAAGCTCTTCTACCTGCCCGAGGCCCATACCGATTTCGTCTTCGCCGTGCTGGCCGAAGAACTGGGGCTGTTCGGTGCGATCGGCGTGGTGGGGCTCTTTGCCCTGTTGATCTACCGCGCCATGGCAGTGGGGCGGCGGGCGGAGCTGGCCGGTATGGCCTTTGCAGCCTACCTCAGCTACGGCATTGCGCTGGTGGTGGGAGCCCAGGCCTTCATCAATATCGCCGTCAGCACCGGCATGTTACCGACCAAGGGCCTGACGCTGCCCCTGTTGAGCTATGGCGGCTCGAGTCTGCTTGTCAGCGCGATGATGGTGGCGCTGTTGCTGCGTGCCGATATCGAGACTCGGCTGGTACAGCGAAGAGCGAACCCCGTCGCTCGTCGTGAGGCAACGGCCGGGCACCGGTCAGCGGAAGTACAAGGAGTCGGGAAGTGAGCAAGGCGAAGCCACGGCGCGTATTGATCATGGCAGGGGGCACGGGAGGGCATGTGATTCCTGCCCTGTCGCTGGCCAGAGGGTTGCAGGAAGAGGGGGTGGAGGTCCACTGGCTGGGCAGCCCGCGCGGGATCGAGAACCGCCTGGTGCCGGCGGCCGAGATTCCGCTCAACCGTATTTCGGTGGCAGGCCTGCGTGGCAACGGCCTGGCCGGCTGGCTGCTGGCTCCCTTCAATCTCACCCGCGCCGTATGGCAGGCTGGCCGTATCCTGAGGCAACTCGACCCACAGCTGGTGGTCGGGCTCGGTGGTTTCGCCAGCGGCCCCGGCGGGCTTGCCGCCTGGCTGGCTCGACGGCCACTGATCATTCATGAGCAGAACGCCGTGGCGGGTTTGACCAACAGGGCGCTATCCCGTCTGGCGAAGCGGATCTATGCCGCCTTCGATGGTGCCTTTCCCGGCCAGGCCGAGGTGATCGGCAACCCGGTGCGTGGCGATATCGCCGCCCTGGGGGAGGCGCCGCGGCGCACCGAGACGATGACC
>NZ_AZQX01000359.1:0-13534 GCF_000568385.1 Halomonas sp. BC04 | reverse complement strand
ATGACAACGAGTACCTGCCAGTCGCGCGCAGTGGATTATAGGGATATGAACCCCTAGTGACAAATGAACACCCACCGAACTCGACCATGGTTCAAGCCCATTGCTCATGACAGTCCAGCCGACGACGCGCCAACTGGCCACCCCATGCGGTATCCATGGTGCACAGCACCAATTGTTGTACAATTTCCGTTACGCAGCAAGAGCAATGTACAACCAAGGGGTCGCTTAAGGTTAATTGACAATCCCGGGAACGCTTCTATAGTGGGCGAACCTTTTTCGCGGCCCAACATAAGAAAACACTGTTTGCGAAATAACGACTTAACGTTTCAATTCGACTTCGAGAGGAGGCCAGCATGGCTGACAGGAAAGCGACACTGACGGTAGACGGACTGGATAAACCGGTCGACCTGCCGATCTACTCGGGCACCCTGGGGCCTGACGTGGTTGATGTGCGCGGCCTCGGCGCAGAAGGCCTGTTTACCTACGACCCCGGCTTCATGGCAACCTCCTCGTGCCAGTCCGCCATTACCTACATCGATGGTGCCAAGGGGGTGCTGCTGCACCGCGGCTACCCCATCGAGCAGCTGGCCAAGGAGTCCAACTTCGTCGAGATGTGCTACCTGCTACTGTTTGGCGAACTGCCCGATGATACGCAGTATGCCGATATCGAGAAGCGCATCAGCAACCACACCATGGTCCACGACCAGATCAACAACTTCTTCAAGGGCTTTCGGCGCGACGCACACCCGATGTCGATCCTGTGTGGCGTGGTCGGCGGCCTGGCGGCCTTCTACCATGACCACATGGATATCACCAAGGCCGAGGATCGCGAGATCAGCGCCATCCGCCTGATCGCCAAGATGCCGACCATCGCCGCGATGTCCTACAAGTACAATATCGGCCAGCCGTTCAACTATCCGCGCAATGACCTGAACTATGCAGAGAACTTCCTCTACATGATGTTCAGCAACCCCTGCGAGGAGTACAAGATCAATCCGGTGTTTGCCAAGGCCATGGATCGCATCTTCATGCTCCACGCCGACCATGAACAGAACGCCTCCACTTCCACAGTGCGCCTGGCAGGCTCTACCGGTGCCAACCCGTTCGCCTGTATCAGCGCCGGCATTGCGGCACTATGGGGACCGGCCCACGGTGGCGCCAATGAAGCCGTGCTGAACATGCTCGACGAGATCGGTGACGACTCCGAAGAGAACATCCAGCGCTTCGTCGACAAGGCCAAGGACAAGGACGACCCCTTCCGCCTGATGGGCTTTGGCCACCGCGTCTATCGCAACTTCGACCCGCGCGCCAAGGTCATGAAGGAGACCTGCGACGAAGTGCTGCGCGAGCTGGGCATGGCTGATGATCCTCAGTTGAAGATCGCCAAGCGCCTGGAGGAGATCGCCCTGGAAGACGAATACTTCATCGAGCGCAAGCTCTATCCCAACGTCGACTTCTATTCCGGCATCATCCTCAAGGCCATGGGCATCCCGACCAACATGTTCACGGTGATCTTCGCCGTATCGCGGACCATTGGCTGGATTTCCCACTGGCACGAGATGATCACCGGAGACTACAAGATCGGTCGTCCGCGCCAGCTCTACATCGGCCATCCGCAGCGCGACTACCCCACCAAGTAATCTATCCTGTCACTACCCGGCAGGATGCGGCCCAAGGCCGCTCGGTACCAAAAGGCCGCCCCAACGGGCGGCCTTTTGCGTCCAGGCGTCCATTGAGGCTTAGCGTCACCGGACCACAGCTCCGCCATCAACGAGAAGGAATCATCAATGAGCCAGACTATCTCGACTGTTGCCTTTATCGGCCTGGGCGTCATGGGCTATCCCATGGCCGGCCACCTCGCCAGACAGGGCCTGACGGTACGCGTCTACAATCGAACAGCCGCCACGGCCAAGGCTTGGGTCGCTGAGCATGGCGGAAGCCATCACAAAACGCCCCAGGAAGCCGCCCAGGGCGCCGATATCGTCCTGGTATGCGTGGGTAACGACGATGACGTACGCGAGGTCACAGCCGGCCCACAGGGCGCCCTGAAGGGCATGGCCGCCGGCAGCCTGCTGGTCGATCACACGACCGCCTCGTCCGACCTGGCCGAAGAGCTGGCCGGCACCTGTCGCGAGCAGGGCACCGGCTTCATCGACGCCCCCGTTTCCGGTGGCCAGCAGGGCGCCATCAACGGCGTGCTGACCATCATGTGCGGCGGTGACGAAAGCGAGTTCGCCCGCGCCGAACCGATTCTTTGCCACTACGCCCGGGCAGTCAGCCTGATGGGCCCTGCCGGCAGTGGCCAGCTGACCAAGATGGTCAACCAGATCTGCATCGCCGGGCTGGTGCAAGGCCTTGCCGAGGGCCTTCACTTCGCCGAGCAGGCCGGGCTTGACCAGCAGCGTGTCATCGATGTCATCGCAAAAGGGGCTGCCGGGTCCTGGCAAATGGAAAATCGCCACAAGACCATGATCGGTGATGAATACGAGCACGGCTTTGCGGTGGACTGGATGCGCAAGGACCTGGGCATTTGCCTGGATCAGGCTCGACGCCTCCAGGCTCGCCTGCCGGTAACCGCGCTGGTGGACCAGTTCTATGGTGACATTCAGGTCATGGGAGGCGGCCGCTGGGACACCTCCTCGTTGCTCCGTCGCCTGCGCGACCTGGGGCGCGGCTAAGAACGACGCGGGCGTCACTCCCATCGTGACGCCCCGAGGCCAAGCCCCGCTGATCGAGCCCTGCCGATCAAGTATGAAGAAACTACGATCCATGGCTTGACAAGCCTCATCCATCAGGCATGAATCAGCGCTCCTGAACACACCAGAACGTTTTCCACACATTCTGTGGATAACCCTGTTCACAACCACCAGAAAACGCCATCGAATCGGCATGAACAGAGGGCTGCTGTTAGATTGGTTAATTTTTAACCGATTATAACTAGTTGAAATATATAGGTTTTATTGAAAACACCTGGGGTGCAGCGAGGTGAGCAAAACTGCACACAGGGCATCTCCAGAAGGCTTGGACGAGTGGACAAGTCAAGCCCTAAATCGCGAAAAACCGGCACTTCAATGCGTTTTACACGCAAGCAGAAGCCGCCATCGCACTGGGCGCGACAAGACAACAAAAAAGACGCACCAGGCGCCTCGGGATCTCGATATCAGAAAACGGGATTGCAGAGCAGGATGGCGTCCCATAGGGGGTTCGAACCCCTGTTCCCGCCGTGAAAGGGCGGTGTCCTGGACCACTAGACGAATGGGACGCAATGTCACGCACGAAACCATGATTGGTGGAGCCTAGCGGGATCGAACCGCTGACCTCAACACTGCCAGTGTTGCGCTCTCCCAGCTGAGCTAAGGCCCCAGATGTCTCGTGAAGACGAGGCGTATACTACTGATTAGCCTCGCCTTCGTCAACTGGAAAAACACCAATTTCCTGCTGCGCTCGACATCCTGGTCGCCGGCGGTACTCGCTCTCCTCATGTAGCAGGCTACACTCCGGGAGCTGCGCTCCGGCGGCGACCAGCCTATCTTCGCTCGCGACGGAAATATGGCGCTTTTCTATCCTTTACTTGGGCCGCAGGCTGGCCCCTATCCGCCTTGTCAGTTGGGCGCTTGGAGTTCGCGGTACTCCTTTTCGAAGCGCTTGGCCTGCTTCTTGGAGACCCCGCCGAGCACCTCGATGGCGTGGCGCAGCCGCGCCCGGGTCATGTCCGAGCCAATATGGCCATGGCATCCATGACCGAAGTGCTCGCTGCAGAACCGGTAATGGCAATGAAGACCGGGGCCAGGAAATCCTTCATCTTGAGATCGAAATGCGCCGCCAGCGCCTTGACCTCGCCGAGCAACAGCTCCTTGTGCCAGGCCGGGACGACCTCGAAACGCCAGACCAGGAATTGCAGCAGCTTGACCAGCTCCTCCCGTCCCAGCTTGACACTGTCGAAATCGCCCTCCTCGATCTCCGGCAGGCCGGAGAAGAAATGGCCGGCCAGCGGCGCCACCTGGGAAAGGGTTTCCACACGGGTGCGCACCTGGGGCAGGATCTGCCCAACGTACTCCTCGTTGAAGGCCCACTCCATCAAGGCCTTGAGGAACGCCCTGTCATCAAGGTCCTCACGAATATAGAGGCCGTTGAGCCAGGTCAGCTTCTCGAGATCGAAGACCGGGCCGCCTAGCGAGACTCGCTGGACATCGAAATGCGTCATCATCTCGTCGAGACTGAACTTCTCGCGCTCGTCGGGCATCGACCAACCCATGCGGCCAAGGTAGTTGGTCACCGCCTGGGGCAGGAATCCCATCCGGCGATAGTAATTGATCGAGGTCGGGTTCTTGCGCTTGGAAAGCTTCGACTTGTCGGGGTTGCGCAGCAGCGGCATATGGCAAAGCACCGGCATCTGCCAACCAAAGTATTCATAGAGCAGCTGATGCTTGGGCGCCGAGTTGATCCACTCCTCGCCACGCAGCACATGGGTGATCCCCATCAGGTGATCGTCCACCACATTGGCCAGGTGGTAGGTAGGCATGCCATCGGACTTGAGCAGGATCTGGGCATCGACCTGGGCCCAGTCGACTTCGATGGTGTCCCGCAACATGTCCTCTATCAGGCAGGTGCCGGTGGTGGGCACGTTCATGCGCACCACATGGGGCCACCCTTCTCGCTCGCGGCGCATCTGTTCGTCACTGGGCAAGGCCAGGTCGGCGGGCTTCAGTGCCAGGTGCATGCCAGCCGCCTTGCGTGCCTCACGCAGCTCATCCAGCTCCTTGCTGGTACGGTAGCACTTGAAAGCGTGGCCGGCGTCGATCAACTGCCGGGCATATTCGGCATAGATGTCTCCACGCTCGCTCTGGCGGTAAGGTCCATGGGGGCCACCCACATCCGGCCCCTCGTCCCACTCCAGCCCCAGCCAGCGCAGCGAATCGAGGATCATTTGCTCGGACTCGGTAGTAGAGCGGACCCGGTCGGTATCCTCGATGCGCAGGATGAACTGCCCGCCGTGCTGACGTGCGAAGCAGAGGTTGAACAGGGCAATGTAGGCGGTGCCCACATGGGGGTCACCGGTGGGTGACGGCGCAATGCGAGTACGTACGGTCATGTCGTCCTTATCCATTGAGGGATGGGCATGGGGCCATTATACGCACCTGCCTGGGCACAGGCAGCCGTGCCCGGGAATCCTTTCCAGCCAACGAGGTCTGTACAAGAGATATTTGCGTTGCAAGCATGGTCAACCGACCCGATTCGCCCCCCTCTCCTCCACCTGACCGGCAGAACCTTTCGACGGCCCCTGCTCACTTTCCACACCCCATGGATACGAAAAACAAAAAGAAATCAGTACTCTGCCGCATTCACAAACGCAAGGAGCGCCTGACAAGCCCACCCTCCACAAAAGCCAGCAACCGGGCCTTCCACAGTTTTTTTATCGTTGATACGCCAAATTTGCACAGTTAATGCAGATCATTGACTATCCCTTTCTTTTATTCATCGTTGGCAGGAATGAAGAGATGCACGCATTGGGCCCACGCATCAAGCAGCTTCGAATAGAAGCGAGCCTCAATAAGGCGGCACTGGCTAGGAAAGTCGGCGTTTCCGATGTCACGATTTCCTATTGGGAGTCCGGCGCTATCAAGCAGATCGGCCACGAACGCCTGGTCGCCCTGGCCGATGCCCTGGGCTGCCCCTTGCGTCGTCTGCTGGAAGATGACAGCGTCGATCTGTTGTCCGCGCCGCTCTATCTGCGTAGCCAGCCTCCAGCCCCCTGGCATGACCCCAACGCCAACCGCATCACGCTGCCCGAGGGCTTTCTTGTCGGTACCAACTGGCAAGGCGAGTGCTATCTGGTCACGCCGGCCCCCGGTGAATGTTTCGACTATCTGGGCACAGGCGACCTGGCCGCCATTGGGCCGATAAAAACCTACGACCAACCGGGCCATTACTTGATAGAAGGTGAAATGGGTCTGTTCATCGGCCAACTGGAACGCAGCCAGGACGGAGAACTGCTCTATCGCGGTGAAAGATCAGCAACGTCCCAGGCAACGCCGCTGGAAAAGAGCGACCAACCGGTCGGCAGGCTGTTGGCCCGCTGGCGCCAGGAAGGGGGCTAAGCGCCCCTCCGGGTACCTCATTCGACGCCCAGCACCTCCACCTCGTCAGTGGTTCGGCGTGGCTCATTGCCGATCAGATAGCGCCGCGAATAGCTTGCCACCTGCCCCAGGCCATGGCGCGAACTCCTTATCAGCGGTCCTGCAAGATGCTCGCCCTGGTCACCGATCCGCTGGCGAATCGCCGACGGCTGCACACTGGCCTCCGGCAAATTCACCGTAATGGTATAACCACCGTCCGGCAGCCCGCTTCCGGGTCCGAATGGCCCCGCTTCAAAACGGCTACCCTGAACTTCTGTACGCGACTGCCAACGCACGCCGCTCAACTCACGTTCCACCACGATCAACAGGCGAGCCCCTTCCGGCAAATTGGTCTCCCCCTCGACCATCAGCCTCCGGTCGCTGCGCAGCGCAGCCGCAACCGAGATATCCACCTCCAGCGGCTCCACCTCTTCAGCAGCCTCATCGGTCGCGACGACTTCCGGCTGTCCATTCGTCATGTCTTCTTCCGGCCCAGCCTCTTCCGGCCCAGTGTCGTTACCACAGCCGGACAGCGCCAGCAGAGCCACCAATCCAACGCAGGATAGTCGACGCCGTACCTTCATGAATTCCTCCAACCGACATATTGATCTTCTAGACTACCACCGGCCTGTACGGTTCGTCCCAACGCCGAAACTAAACCAAACAACGCCAGTTGGATACCGTGCCAGAAGAGCCGAACGGCTCTTCAAGATCGCAAATGGGTAGGAATTCGCTGTTTTCCAGAAATGGCTATGGCTGCTGGTGGTCTCTGCCAGCAGCACACTCCAGGCACAGTACGGCATAAGGCAGTGCTTCGATACGCCGGGGATCAATCGGCTCGCCACACTGTTCGCACGTATCGCCTTCGCCGCTCTGGACACGCTCCAGTGCATGCATCACTTGACGCAGCTCCTCCTCGGCTTCCTGCTCCAACGCATCGATGACATCCTCATTTTCCAGCTCGATGGCCTGGTCTTCCAGATCCCTGTCCAGCGGCTGCTCCAGGCGTGCCTTGTGCGCCTTGTAGCGATCTGCACGATCGATCAGTTCATCGCGCAGGGATTCCAATCTCTGTTGTCGCCTCATTGTCCCTAGCCTCCCTTTGGGTGATGCCTCACCTTTACATAGCATAGTTCTTGGCGGAAACCGAACCAGGCGCAGGCAAGAGGGGGGAGCTAGCTGGTGCTGTCGGGGAAAAATAGCGGATAATACCACTCCTCATAAGGCTTACATGCCGTCACCTGATCTCCCAGCTGCATCAGACGAGAGACAATTGCCGAGCACTCCTCCTGGGTAAAGAAAGGACCGCCCCCCCCTCCTCTTCACCCTCCTCGACAAGAAAAAACCTGAGAAACATGGCGGAAGAGGGGTCAGCGCTTTTCAGGCGTTCAGCGTAAGTATCCACCATATCAGCGGCCTCCTTGGACACCTCACAAAGCCCTTCACGGCGCACCCTCAAGGCCCGGAAGATGGCCTTGCTTTTATCGGCAGTCTCGACGTGATCCGACAGTAGGCAATTCAACCTATGCGGCTTTAGAATACTCAGCGACTGCTCAAAAAAATACTCGTGGCCTCTCATCAAGTCGGCAACATGCTCCGAGTAAGACGCCTTTACCTTCTCGTATCGCGCAGCTTCCGCCGAGCGAATATCCAACGCTTTACCTTCCGGACCATATGGCCAAAACAAGATCCATGCCATAAAGGTAAAGAAGAACATGACACCAATCACGATACCGTTTTCAAGAACGACTCTTTCCCAGCGCCGCCATAATTGTCTGTTCATTTCTGCTTCCTTGCGGCTGCCTGCTTGTCAGTAGAACAAGCTGAACTCCTGGTGGTGCCCCCGGCCCGTAGCCAACCAGTGGACTCCTCCACACCAAGCCCGGTGCCCAGGAACCTGTACTTACCGCCCTCCCCTTCACTCACTACCCGATGCCCGCTTGCCGTACAATGTCCCGCCAATACTGGCAAAGCCCTTTCAGGAGACCCTACCTTGGAACTCATCTGGTGGCTGGCCTACGTTGCCCTTGGCGGCGTGGTCGGCATGATGGCTGGCCTGCTCGGCATCGGTGGCGGCGGTATCATGGTGCCGATTCTTACCTCTCTGTTCGTATTGCAGGGAGTGCCCCACGAGCACCTCGCCCACCTGGCCCTGGGCACCGCCATGGCCGCTATCATTCCCGCCGCCACCGCCAGCCTGCTCTCCCATCATCGCCACGGGGCCGTGCATTGGCAAACCGTTCGCTACATGACGCCGGGCATACTGGTCGGCACCTTTCTGGCGACCTTCATCGCCGCCCTGATGCCGACTCGAGGCCTGGCCATCTTTTTTGCCTGCTTCATGGTGCTGATGTCGCTGCAGATGCTGGCCAACCTGAAACCCAAGCCTAGCCGTAGCCTGCCACGCCCGCTCGGCCTCAGCGGGGCCGGCCTTGGTATCGGCGGCATCTCGGCCCTGGTAGCCATCGGCGGTGGCTCGCTGACGGTGCCCTTCCTGACCTGGTGCAACGTGAAGCTGCCACGTGCTATCGGCACCTCGGCGGCCGTGGGGCTGCCCATTGCCATGGCGGGTGCACTGGGCTACATCATCAATGGCTGGGCCACGCCGGGGCTGCCGAGCGCCTCCATGGGCTACGTTTACCTGCCCGCCCTGCTGTTGATGGCGCCCTTCAGCATCCTCACCGCCCCCATCGGGGCCAGGCTGGCCCACCGGCTGCCCATGGCGCTGCTCAAGCGGGTCTTCGCCGTCATGTTGATGGGGCTGGCCATGCAGATGGTATACGCGGTGTTCAATACCTGAGGCCAGGCCGGACGGGAATGACAGTCCCCACCACGTTGTTCCGGCAGCGTCTGCCTGAAGGCGAGAATGAAAAAAGCCCGGCCACTGGGGCCGGGCACATCTCAACGCTCCCTGTTTGCAAACCAACCTCGAGCTTCCTGCCCAAGCATCCCTGGGTATGAGCACTCCATTGCTCGACCTTCCCTGTTGGGCTCTCCCTGTCCCGTTACACTTCAAGGTAGTCGCTCTGGGCGAATAGCGGTTTAACGCAGGATAATGTTCAATGTAGGAAAACTACTCTCGTTTTTGTAAGAGATATCTTACAAAACTACGCAACCGGATGATTCAGCCCTGAGTTACCCTCGTTGCCTGGCCGGTTTACGGCCAGGCCCACCTGGCGGGCCGTATCGCCGCTGGTCAGGCAGGACCGCACAGCCCAGACTGGCAGCATTGCTGCTGGCGTAGATGCCGGCGAAAGACAGCGGCTTTCGATCAAGGTGAGGCATGATCTGCCTGAAATGGCCAATGATTGGCCAGGGCTGATAGAATAATCCCCTTCCCCCTGCCCTCCCAGTGATGCCGATGCCCGAGCTCGACCGCACCTTCTCAATTGCCCCGATGATGGACTGGACTACCAGGGACCAGAGAGCCTTCGCGCGCACGCTGACCCGGCGCGCACTGCTGTATACCGAGATGGTCACCACCGGTGCCATTCTCCACGGCAGCCCGCGGGAGCGCTTCCTCGGTTACGATGCGGTAGAACACCCTCTGGCGCTGCAGCTGGGCGGCAGCGATGCCGGCGAGCTGGCCGAATGTGCAGCCATCGCCGAGGCGTGGGGCTATGACGAAGTCAATCTCAATGTGGCTGTCCCAGCGACCGGGTGCAGAACAACCTGATCGGCGCCTGCCTGATGGCCTATCCGGAGAAGGTGGCGGCGGCGGTGCGTGCCATGCGTGAGGCGGTGTCGATCCCGGTGACGGTGAAGTGCCGTATCGGTATCGATGACCAGGACGAGGACGCCGACCTGGAACGCTTCATTGCCCAGGTGGCGGATGCCGGCTGCGAGGTGTTCATCGTGCACGCGCGCAAGGCATGGCTGCAGGGGCTCTCCCCCAAGCAGAATCGCGACGTGCCGCCGCTCAACTACCCGCGGGTGCATCGCCTCAAGGCGAGCCGCCCGGAACTGCATATCGGAATCAACGGCGGTATCAAGACGCTGGAGGCATGCCGGGAACAGCTCGACCATGTGGATAGCGTGATGGTCGGTCGCGAGGCCTATCAGAACCCCTGGCTGCTGGCCGGGGTGGATGAGGCGCTCTACGGGGTGGCGGGCCCGGCAACCAACCGCCACGCCGCCGCCCGCGCCTTTCGCCCCTACATTGCCCGTCGCCTCGACGAGGGGGCCAAGCTCAACCACATCACCCGCCATCTGCTGGGCCTGTTCCAGGGCCAGCCGGGCGGCGCCGCTTCCGTCGCCACCTATCCGAGAACGGCCACCTGGACGGTGCCTGCTTGAGAGTCTTCGACGACGCGCTCAGTCTCGTGCCGGAGACAACCCCGTTGACCGAGACGGAAACCGAGACTGCCTGAGGCTCAATAGAGCGAGTCCGGCGGCGGCTCCAGGCTGGAATGGAACCCCTCAACGGCGTTTTCGGCTTCCTCGATCTCATCGAAACGGGCGATGTGGAACAGGGCTTCACCCTCGTTGGCCAGCGGCAGCCGGCTCATGCCGATGACGATACCGTCCGCCATGGATATGACGGCCTCTTCGGCGTTCCCGAAGGGGTCGGCCACCTTGCCCAGCACCTCGCCCTTCGCCACGCGCGCCCCGAGGCGCACCTTGGGCCGCAGGATGCCATCGATTGGCGCCCGCGCCCAACTGGAGCCATTGGCCAGTTCCGCCGCGGGCGGCAGCCGACGGCGATGCTCACCGGTCAGCATGCCCAGCCGCCGCATAACCCGCAGCACCCCACGGACCCCCGGGGTGATCGCCCATTCGTCGAAACGCAGCGCCTCGCCGGCCTCATAGGTCAGCACGGGGATACCCCGGTTCTGAGCGTAGTGGCGCAGGCTGCCTTCACGGAGCTCCGCGTTCAGAATCACCGGCGCGCCAAAGGCATTGGCCATGCGCTCGGTCTCGCTGCCGGGGCTGAGCTGGGCACGAATCTGCGGCAGGTTGGTGCGATGGATGGCGCCGGTGTGCAGGTCAATGATATGACTGGCGTGGTCGACGATCTGCTCTCGGAACAGTGCCGCGACACGGCCACCCAGCGAGCCCGACTCACTGCCGGGAAAACAGCGGTTGAGGTCTCGCCGATCCGGTAGATAGCGCGTGTGCTGCATGAAGCCAAACACGTTGACGATGGGCACCGCCACCAGGGTACCGCGCAGCCCCTGGATCTGCTTGGAACGCAGCAGTCGGCGGACGATCTCGACGCTGTTGATCTCGTCGCCGTGAATGCCGCCACATACCAGCAGTATTGGCCCCGGCTGACGACCGTGAACCACTTCCACAGGGATATGCAACGGTGCATGGGTGTAGAGGCGTGCCACCGGCACATCGATCTGGATCCGGTGGCCCGGCATCACCTTGACGCCGGCGAGTTCAAAGGGGGCGCGAGCCATGCTGCGGTTTCCTGTAACAGAACAGTGTTCACCCACTTATACCGCGATGGCGGCAAAATGACGAGGACGGACCTCACGCCCTATCCATACCATATCCATACACAGTTGAATGTAAAAAACCAACCGCTCCGGTAGAATGATGGTCATACCCCGTCACGGAGAAACGCCCCCTACCATGGCCCGACGCACCAAGGCGGAAGCCGCTGCCACCCGTGAAGCCCTGCTGGATGCCGCCGAGGAGATATTTCTCGAACGTGGCGTCGCTCGTACCTCACTGGAACAGATTGCCCGCCAGGCAGGCATGACCCGTGGCGCGGTATATTGGCATTTCCGCAATAAGGCCGACCTGTTTCGCGCCATGCTCGACCGGGTTCGTATGCCCTTTCAGGAACTGGTCGACGAAGTCGACGATCCGGCACTCGCCGATGCGCCTCTCGAAGCGATTCGCCTGGCCTGCCGGCAGGGCTTTACGCGGCTAGAGCAGCCCCGCTATCGCCGGGTCCACGCCATTCTGATCCACCACTGCGAAATCTTTGGCGAAATCGATCCCCTGGCCATGCAGAACGAGATCGCCGCGGAGTCCTCGGGCGCCCTCATCGAATACTTCACGGCAGCCTGGGAACACCAACTGCTGCGGCCCGACATCACGCCGGAACTGGCAGCGCGGCTGCTGCAGTCCAGCCTGGGCGGGCTCTTCCACGACTGGCTGCGCAATCACGAGCGGTTCTCGATCCACGAGCGCGGCATGGAGCTGGTCGATACGCTGCTGAAACTGCTCTCTCGCGAGCCCTCCACGGCCTGAGCCACCCTCACCACAAAGGCAACGGGCCGGCCCACAGGGGAGCCGACCCGTTGTCATTCATGCCCGGGCTCTGTCCGAAAAGTCGCCGAGCGTAGGCAGTTTTCGGACAGAGCAAGGCAATTCTCAGGCATCGGCCTCCCAACCACCACCCAGCGCCTTGAACAGCGTGGCGGTTGCAGTCAGGCGGTCGCGCATTGCCTCCGACAGCGCCAGCTCCGCCGAGAGCAGTGCCCGCTGGGCATCGAGCAGCTCGATGAAACCGACGAAGCCTTCCCGATAGCGCACTTCCGCCAGCTCCAGGGTGCGCGCCAGCGCCTCCACCTGGGCCAGTGTCGCCTCGATACGCTCGCCGCTGGTCTCGAAGGTGACCAGGGCGTTGCGCACCTCGTTGAACGCCTGGTTCACCGTGGCGCGATACTGGACCTCGGCCTGAGCTGCCAGCGCTTCGGCGGTGTCGACCCGGGAACGGGAGCGACCGAAGTCGAACAGCGGCCCCATGACCGTGGCGGAGAGTCCCCAGGTCTGGGCGGCGGTCGTGAACAGATCGCTGGAATCCCCCGCCGCCGTGCCCAGGAAGGCGCCCAGATTGAGGGTCGGCAGGCGACTCGCCTCGGCAACGCCAATGGAGGCATTGGCCGCGATCAGCCCCGCCTCGGCGGAGCGGATATCCGGACGACGCTGCAGCAGGCTGGAGGGCAATACGGCCGGCACACCTTCGGGCAGCACGATATCCGCCAGTTGGGTGTCGCCGAAATCGAGCTCAGCCATCAGCTCTGCCGGGCTCATCCCCACCAGGATGGCCAGCGCACCCTCCAGTATCCTGACCCGTTGCTTCTGGCCGGGCAGCTGGGCGCGGGTGGTTTCCAGCTCCGACTGGGCCTGACGCAGTGCCAGCTCACCGGTCTCACCGGAGTCGAAGCGAATCTGCTCGATCCGGTAGGTCTCCTCACGGGAAGCCACGGTCTCCTCGGTGATCCTGAGCTGCCGCTCGGCATTGCGCAGATCAAAGTAGGTGGCCACCACATCGGCGATCACGTTAAGGCGCACCGCATCACGGGCGAACTCGCTCTGCTCGAGCAGTGCCTCGGAGGCCTCGCGCTCGCGGTCCAACCGGCCCCAGAGATCGAGCTCGTAGTTGAGCACGCCGGCCAGCGAGAACAGATTGCCGGTCGTACTCTGCCCCAGGGGGGAGGCAGTGCCCGGGGTGCGCT
>NZ_AZQX01000358.1:0-8251 GCF_000568385.1 Halomonas sp. BC04 | reverse complement strand
TGCAGGTCATGAAGCGCCTGGTTGGCTTCTTCGAGGCGGTACTCCCGAGTCGCCAGCTCTACGGCACCGCGGTCGGCCAATGACATCAGCTCAACCAGTTCGGGGTAGGTGCCGACCAGGTTGCCGACGATGGTTCTTTCGGTAACGATCATGTCGATAGTCGGGATCTCGATCTTGCCCCCGTAACCGATGATGTAATAGAAGCCATTGGCACGGGTCATGGCGAGCCCCTTGCTCACTGCGTCACCCTCACCGACGAAGTCGAGAACGGCCTCGGCACCATGACCTCCGGTCAGCGACATCACAGCATCGACTTCGCCACCATCGGCTTTCACCACATGGTGTGCGCCGCCCTGTTCGGCCAGCTTGAGTGCCGACTCGGCACGGTCGATGGCGATGATCTCGGCGCCACACAGCGCGGCCAGTACCTGTACGCCGATGTGTCCCAGACCGCCAACACCCAGCACCACCACCTTCTGGCCTGGCACCAAGTGGCGAGCGGCTTTCTTGGCTGCGTGGTAGGCGGTCAGGCCGGCATCGGTGTAGGGCGCCACATCCTTGGGTGCCAGCGTGGTGGGCAACTTGATCAGGGCACGTTCATTGGTATAGAGGAAGTCGGCATAGCCACCCTGAGCATTGATGCCGGGAAAGCTGCTCTCTTCTGCGTGCATGTCGTTACCACGGCGACAGGCCAGGCAGTGACCATTGGTGGCGAGCGGGTGACAGATCACAGGGTCGCCGGGCTTTACGCTGGTGACGCCGACGCCGACTGCCTCGACCCAGCCGGCATTCTCATGCCCCATGACGAAAGGCAATTCGATAGGAGCATGCTCACGCCAGATTCCTTCGATGATGTGCAGGTCTGTGCGGCAGACGCCGGCCCCGCCGATCTTCACAATCACATCGTCGGGTTTGATGATTTCGGGGTCAGGCCACTCTTCGTAGCTGACCAGATCCGGGCGTTCGATCTTCTCGTCGTAGGCATGAAGCACAGCGGCTTTCATTGCGCTCTCCTTGTGATTGTTGTCGTTGGCAAGGGTAGAGTTCTGAATATGTTGTCTGAAATTCGTGATTGGGCGCTTATCTGGTTATGTGGCAATTTCCATGCCATGCGTTGCCGTTCAACGGTTTACTGAAATTCAGAATCCAATCCATGTATTCGGGTGTCGGTTTTCCTTGTGCAGAAAAAACACTTCTGGACAGTTGCGGACACCTGGCGACATTTCTTGGCAGCCTAGGCGTTGACGACGCGCATTGGCTGGCGTTGTTGCCAGGCCTGAATGTTCTCGACCAGTTGTTGGACGATACGCTGGCGAGCTTCACGGGCACCCCAGGCGGAGTGGGGCGTGACGATCAGGTTGGGAAGAGGCTGCAGCAGCAGTGGGCTGCTTTTGTCGGGTGGCTCGCCGTCTACGACATCTATGCCGGCACCACCTATTACTCCTCGTTGCAGGGCGTCGGCCAAAGCCGTTTCGTTGATCAGTCCCCCGCGGGCTGTGTTGATCAGCAGTGCAGTGGACTTCATGCGGGCGAGTTCGTTGGTGCCGATCAGGTCACGGGTGGCGTCGGTAAGTGGGCAGTGCAGGCTAATCACGTCGGCTTCGGGAAGCAGTTCGCTCAGAGGCTTTCGATCATCACTGGCTGTGTTACCTGGTCTGGCGGCTGTTATCACCTCCATGCCGAAGGCCCGTGCCAGATCGGCGACGCGCCCCCCGAGAGTGCCATGTCCGACGATGACTAGCGTCTTTTCTGCAAGCTCCTGAATGGGATAACCCAGCAGGCAGAATTGCGTGCTGCGATGCCAGTCGCCTCGTTGAACGGCCTGATGATAGTCGAGCAGGCGCGTGGACAATGCCAGCATCAAGCAGAGAGCGTGCTGGGCCACTGAATCGGTACCATAGCCTTGGCTATTGCATACCGTGATACCCAGGTCGCGACAGGCATCGAGATCGATATTATTCACCCCGGTTGCGACTACGCAAATCAAACGTGGCGGGTGAGCCTCCAGCGCCTCGCGACCGAGCACGACCTTGTTGACGATGACGATGTCCTGGCCACGCAACCGCTCCTGAACTTGTGCGGGTGTCGTCTGCGGGTATGTGGTCAGATGCTCGACAATAGTTTCTACGGCTGTCAGATCCAGGTCGTTTCGGTCGAGGGACTCACGGTCGAGAAAGACGGCATTCATGTGCATTTCCTGTGCTGAAGAATTAATGGATTCAGCCAACCCATCCCTACTTGTGATGCAGTTTTCAGGCCAGTATTTTTAATATAATAAAATCATTGTCTTATGGGGGTGTCGTTCTTCAATTACCGCTGCCGGTGTCGCCAAGTGTCCAGTTGATGTTGACGGCGACGACATCTTTGAACACTTTCCGATAGCCGGGCTTGCTCAATCCTGATTCTTGAGCCACACTGGCTGTGCGTGTAAGGAAACGCTGTTTTTTAATTGGAGGTGCATCATGAAACTGCTAGCCATTCCCGCTGCTCTTTTGATCACCGGCGCCTTCGCAACCGCAGCGCAGGCCCAATACCAGACGCCGATGTATCCTGAAGGCTATGTCGGTGGCGATGCCATGTTCTGGGATCTCAACCCCGATGGTGCTTCGTCCTCCAATTCCACGGGTCTGCGTATCAGGGGTGGCGCCCAATTCAATGAATTCTTTGCTGCCGAGGCCCATGTCGGCACCGGCGGTTCCGATGGTGATGTCGAACTGGACTATCTGGTGGGTGCCTACGCCAAGGGTGTAGCGCCTATTTCCCAGGAGTTCCGGATTTACGGCCTGGTAGGCATGACCGAAGTGGATTTCGACGTGGACCGTGAGAGCGGCTTCTCTTACGGGGCCGGCGCCGAATTCGACGTGGCACCCAACCTGGCGGTTGGTGCCGATTACATGCGTTACCTGGACAAGTCCGACTATACCTTCGATGCGGCAAGCGTCGGTGTACGCTTCCGCTTCTGAATGGTCGCTATACCCGGTCCAGTATTTCCCAAGCTATTTCTTCGCCCCTGCCGTCTGGCAGGGGTTTTTTCATCTGGCTCATGGCTGTGGCCAGTTGCCGGTCTCCATCCAGTGCCGCAGGTAGCTGGGTAGGTGTTTCAACTCGCTGCATTCAATGACTGCCACCTTGAGCCCCTGGCTGTGCTGCAGCTCGGTAAGATGTTGGCGCGCATGGTCGAATTCTCCGCAGGCCAGCAGCAGGCGGGTGCTTGCCAGGCCGGCCGAGTGGTCGAGCATGTCGTGCAGTCGCTTGAGCCCCTGCTCAAGGCAGGCGTCGGGGCCGGGACGAGTCGTCAGGCACTCGATGAACAGCAACTGGTTGTGGTGCACGGCCAGGCAGTCTGAAACCACGGGTTCGCCGTTGTGATTCCCGCTTAAATCGAGAATATGGGCCCCGCAGCAGGCCTGGTGCAGCCCGACTTCCTGGGCGCATAGCCAGACATATTCGGTAAGCCAGCCGCCGCCGAGGTAGAGGCGCCGGCAAGGGAGGAAAAGCTGACCCGCTGGGGGTCGACGCTCGACCACTCGAGCATGCCGGCGCCGTTCAACTCGTTCAGCGCGTCGGTGCAGGGAAAATGCGGTGCACGGCTCAGTAGCTGTTGGCTCCGGGAGGGGGCGAGGTGTGTGCCTTTGGCTGGGTCGGTGGCGACCAGGGCGCCCTGGGGACCATGAACCCGCTCATTGAGCTCGCTCAATAGCCAGGCCAGCTTGTCGGCTGATGGCCCAGATAGTGGGTCAGGGCCCGGTGACGCTGGACGGCACTGCGCCAGGCCGGATTGTCGGATAGTGCCTTGATGCGCTTGCGACCATTTGCCTGCAGGAAGATGTCGACGTCGAGCACGGGTTCGATGGCCAAGGCCTCCAGCGTCGAGGGATTCAGTCCCGGCCCCATGCGGTAGAGCGCACCGGCACGGTAGTCGACATAGAGCCAGTCGGCCTTGCAGTGGCTCATGGCCTGCTGGAAGAGCAGGGCGGTGAGCTTGTCGCTGTCGGCCAGGTCATAGGTGACAGTCAGCTCAGGGTCGTCTCGCTGTAGTCGAGAGAGCCATCGGGCCAGCCGAGTGGCGAATTCGCCAATGCGTTGCGGGTCGCGCTCCGGCATCTCGTCCCACCGCTGGATTTCGGTGTTGGCGGGCAGTTCGTGCTGCAGCAGGATCTGCAGTCGCTCGGCGGCCTGTTGCTGCAGCCGTCCGGCAACCAGCACGACCCGCTGGGGGCGCAGCTGCAGCAGTGGGATCAGGCAGGCTTCTGGATGCTCTGTCACTAGCGCTACATGCAGGTGGGGCATGGTCGTTGTCCTTCTGCACCGGGTCCTAGGCATTGTCCGAAAACTGGCTGCGTTCGCCGACTTTTCAGACAGTGCCTTGCACATGGGGTGGCAGGTTCAGCGCCACCGTCATGGCTACAGGCTACATCCGGACCTTCTTTGCTGTCGCCATGGGACGAAAAAAAACACGCCGACCAGTGGCCGGCGTGCAGAGGTTGGCTGTTCTCGAGAAAGGTCAGACCTCCTTGTAGAGCTCGGCCCCCTCCTTTCGGAACTTCTCCGCCTGTTCTTCCATGCCTTTCATTACGGCTTCCTGATCGCCGTTGAGTCCGTGTTCGTTGGCGTAGTCGCGGACCTCCTGGCTGATCTTCATGGAGCAGAACTTCGGCCCGCACATGGAACAGAAGTGAGCCACCTTGGCGGAGTCCTTGGGCAGGGTCTCGTCGTGGTACTCCCGGGCGGTATCCGGATCGAGGCCGAGGTTGAACTGATCCTCCCAGCGAAACTCGAAGCGCGCCTTGGACAGGGCGTTGTCGCGGCGCTGGGCGGCGGGGTGACCCTTGGCCAGGTCGGCGGCGTGGGCGGCGATCTTGTAAGTGATGATGCCGGTCTTGACGTCATCCTTGTTGGGCAGGCCCAGGTGCTCCTTGGGCGTCACGTAGCAGAGCATGGCGCAGCCGTACCAGCCGATCATCGCCGCACCGATGCCGGAGGTGATGTGGTCGTAGCCGGGAGCGATGTCGGTGACCAGCGGGCCGAGGGTATAGAAGGGTGCCTCGTCGCAGTACTCCAGCTGTTTCTCCATGTTCTCCTTGACCAGGTGCATGGGCACGTGGCCGGGGCCTTCGATCATCACCTGGACGTCGTGCTTCCAGGCGATATGGGTCAGCTCGCCGAGGGTCTTGAGCTCGGCCATCTGCGCCTCGTCGTTGGCGTCGGCCACCGAGCCGGGGCGCAGGCCGTCGCCCAGGGAGAAGGCCACGTCGTAGCGCTTGCAGATCTCGCAGATCTCCTCGAAGTGGGTATAGAGGAAGCTCTCCCGATGATGGAACAGGCACCATTTGGCCATGATCGAGCCGCCGCGGGAGACGATGCCGGTGACGCGCTTGGCGGTGAGCGGCACGTAGCGCAGCAGCACGCCGGCGTGGATGGTGAAGTAGTCCACCCCCTGTTCGGCCTGCTCGATCAGGGTGTCGCGGAACACCTCCCAGGTGAGATCCTCGGCCACGCCGTTGACCTTCTCCAGCGCCTGGTAGATCGGCACGGTGCCGATGGGCACCGGGGCATTGCGGATGATCCACTCGCGGGTCTCGTGGATGTTCTGGCCGGTGGAGAGGTCCATGATGGTATCCGAGCCCCAGCGGATGCCCCAGGTCATCTTGTCGACCTCCTCCTCAATAGAGGAGGTCACTGCCGAGTTGCCCAGGTTGCCGTTGATCTTCACCAGGAAGTTGCGCCCGATGATCATCGGCTCGGACTCGGGGTGATTGATATTGCAGGGGATGATCGCCCGGCCGGCGGCCACTTCGATACGCACGAACTCCGGGGTGATCTCCTCCGGCAGGCGGGCACCGAAGCCCTCGCCCGGGTGCTGGTGACCCAGAATCCGCTCGACCTCGGCCGTACCCAGTGCCTGGCGGCGCTGATTCTCGCGAATGGCGATGAATTCCATCTCCGGGGTGATGATTCCCTGGCGGGCGTAGTGCAGCTGTGTGACGTTCTTGCCTGCCTTGGCCCGCCGTGGCGTGCGTTTCAGGTCGAAGCGCAGCTTGGCCAGCATGGGGTCGTTGGCGCGGCGCTTGCCGTAGTCGGAGGTGGGGCCGTCGAGGAACTCGGTGTCGCCACGCTCCTCGATCCAGGCGCGGCGCAGCTCCGGCAGGCCGCGGCGCAGATCGACGCTGATCTCGGGGTCGGTATAGGGGCCCGAGGTATCGTAGACCAGCAGAGGCGGGTTCTCCTCGTCCTCACCGGAAGTCCTGGTCGGCGACAGCGAGATTTCGCGGAAGGGTACGCGGATATCGGGCCGCGAACCCTCGATATGAACCTTGCGCGAGCCGGGCAGTGGCTGGATGGCGGCCTGGTCGACCATGGCGGTCTCGGCGAGGAAGTGCTGGGTCTTGCTCATATGGTGTTCTCCCTTGGGGTTGTCAGGGTCTTGTCAGGGAGGACAGCTGGGAGGACAGGGGCAGAGCGGCCGGGGCCTCTCTGCGTGTCGCTTGATCCTACGCTGGTCCTAGCCAGTTCAGGTTCAACGGGATCCATGCTTGGGCACATGATCTCAGCCGTCGGTAACGGCACCCCGTCAAGCGTTCAGTGCCCGCCGCTGTCGGCGGGCGGTGTGATTACAGCAGACGCCTGGCGACTCGTCCCGGGGCTGTTCCGGCGGCAGGTCTCTGCGGAGGCGCTGTAAACCCTTCCCTGGGCGCTACATTTGCCCTGCTTCGCTCTCGCGTCCTGCTCCGCTCGCAGGACCGGTGCTGGCCATCCATGGCCAGCCCGTTCGGAGCAGTGCTCCTCACCCCTGGCAAATGACCTCCGCTGCGCCCTGCCCCCGGCGCCCCTCTTGCTGGCGCCACTGCAATGCTCTTTGGGCAGTTAGGGTCAGTCCGCTCGGTCCAGCCCCATCTGCCAGAAGTCGATCTCCAGTCGCGTGGCGTCGCGAAATACCTCGGTAAGTTCCTGGAAGCGCGCCGGCGTGACGTCGGCCAGGCGCGCATCGAGCCACTCCAGCTCGGCACGCATGGCGCCCTGGAACTCGTCGCCCTCGTACATGCCGATCCAGGCGTCATAGGGATTGGCCCCACCGCGAACGGTGAAGGCCTGGGCATTGAGCCAGTTGGCGATCTCGCCGTAGCCGACGAGGCAGGGTGCCAGGGCCACGTGGAGGTCGAGCAGGTCGCCGCGGTTGCCGGTATCCAGCACGTAGCGGGTATAGGCCATGGTGGCCCGGGCCTCGGGCAGGCTGGCGAGTGCCTCCTCGCTGATGCCCCATTCGCGGCAATAGCCACGTGCAGGCCCAGTTCCACGTCGACGATTGCCTTCAAGCCCTCATGGGCCTGGCGCAGGTCGGCCAGGGAGCGGCTCTTGTAGGCGGCCAGCGCATAGGCCCGGGCGAAGTGGATCAGGAACAGGTAGTCCTGCTGCAGGTAGTGGCGAAAGGCGCTCTCGTCGAGCGTGCCGGCGCCGAGCCCGCGCACGAAGTCGTGCTCGATATAGGCGCGCCAGTCGTCGTGGCAGGCGGCGGTGAGGTGGTCGAAGCGGTAGCCCATCTTTCCTCCGGTGTCAGATCGGATCCGGAGCGGGCGGGAGGAAGAAAGAGGTGGCCGGGTCAGGTGGCGGGCAGAAGCCGCGTCAGGGCCACCGCTTGATCCCTACGCCGGTACGAGCCGGATCAGGTTCTACGGGCCCCGCCGTGATGACAGTCGCACTGCCGTGCGTGTCATATGGCGATCTCAGCCGGTTCCACCGGCACCCCGTCAAGCGTTGCAGGCAGTCTAGCAGGATGGTGGCGGCTTGCCAGCCATCGGGAAGACAAAGTTAGGGAAATTGATTCTAATAAAGCCGGAAAGAGCCATGGTCCGGATGACCTTCCTGCTCCTCGATCACCTTGCGGTAGCGCTTGTACTCCCACTGGTACTGGGCCGGGTCGAGGGCGATGGCATCCTCCACACAGGCATTGACGCCCGTGGCCGAGGCGGTCTCATCGGTCTCGTAGACGCGTTCGTCGGCGGCCAGGAAGTGAATGGCGAAGCCGCGACCCGGCAGGCGCCTTGCCACCCCGGTGACGACGCGGGCGTCGGTCCGGGCCACCAGCTTGGGCAGCAGGGTGGCGGTATAGGCCAGGCGGCCGTAGAAGGGGGCGAAGACGCCGCTACCCCAGTTGGGCTCCTGGTCGGGCAGTATGCCGATGGCTTCACCGCGCTTCAGGGCCTTTAGCAATGCCGCCACGCCGCGGGGGTTGGTGGGCACCAGTGATGCCCCC